>NZ_KV812700.1:43774-278768 GCF_001813485.1 Pseudomonas sp. HMSC067G02 | reverse complement strand
ATCGCACCGAGACCGTGGACAACAACGAGACCATCACCGTGCATGCCAACCGCAGCAAGACGGTCGACCGCAACGAGACGGTCAGGATCGGCATGAACAAGACGGAAACCATCCTCATGGCCTCGTTGCAGAACGTCGGCATGGGGCGCATGGAAAACGTCGGGCTCGGCTACAGCCTGAACGTCGGCATGATGATGAACACCGTGGTCGGGCTGAACCAGAGCACCCAGGTGATGAAGAAGAAGACCTTGTCGGTGGGCGATAGCTACGAAGTGAGCGTGGGCGGCAGCGACGATGGCTCGAAGATCACCCTGGACGGTCAGAGCATCACCCTCGGCAGCCAGCGCATCGAGCTGACCGCCGACCGCGAGATCCTCTTGCGCTGCGGCCAGAGCACGATCCGCCTGACGCCGGGGGAGATCGAGATCCTCTCGCCCAATGTCGATATCAACTGTTGAGCGGCGGGCGGATGTCCTGTCGCGGCTTTTCCCAAGGAAGGATGGATAGATGAGCGGCCTACCGGTTTCCCATGTCGGCGAGAAAGTCTCGGGAGGGGTTATCTCCACCGGCTCGCCCACCGTGCACGTCGGCAGCAGCGCGGTCGGCCTGGCCGACCGGGTGTCCGCCTGCGTGCCGTTGGTGGGCAAGCCGGTCAACCCGATGCTCGGCAGCAAGCTGCTGCCGGAAGAGGTCGATTTCGCCCTGGCGGCGCCGGACACCTTCACCTTCGCCCGTGGCTACCTGTCGAGCAACCCCCGTATCGGCCGGCTCGGCCGGGGCTGGTGGCTGCCGGGCGAGAGCATGCACCTGGAACTGAGCGAAGACGCCTGCGTGCTGGTCGACGCCCAGGGCCGCCGGATCGGCTTTCCTGCGCTGGCTCCCGGCGCGCAGCATTATTCCGGCAGCGAGGAGCTGTGGCTGCGCCGCGGCGGTTCGAGCGGCGGCGAAGCGCAGGCCTGGCGCGGGCGCTGGGCGGCGGTGCCGGCCGAACTGCAGACGCAGGAGGGCTCCGTGCTGGTGCTGTCCGGCCACAGCTACCTGCATTTCCAGCGTTGCCCCGACGGTATCTGGCGCCTGCAGGCCAGCTTCGGCCGCGCCGGCTACCGCACCGAGTTCCGCTGGAGCGGACGTGGCCTGCTCACCGGCGTGCGCGACAGCGCCGGGCGCAGCTATGCGCTGGTCTACCAGCAGGCCTGCGAGCCGAGCGAGGGCGACGACGGCCTGCGTCTGTTCGGCGTGATCCTGGCCAGCCACGACGGACCGCCTCCGGACTACATCGATCCGCAGAGCCCGGGGCTCGACTGGCTGGTGCGCTACCAGTTCAGCGACAGCGGCGATCTGATCGCCGTGCGCGACCGTCTTGGCCAGGTGGTCCGGGTATTCGCCTGGCGCGAGCACATGCTGGTCGCCCACGGCGAACCGGGCGGGCTGGAGGTTCGCTACGAGTGGGATGTCCATGCTCCGCACGGGCGGGTCGTGAAGCAGATCGAGGCGGGCGGCCTGACCCGTACCTTCCGCTACCTGCGCGATGCCACCGAGGTCAGCGACAGCCTCGGCCGCGTCGAACGCTACGAGTTCGCCGGCGAGGGTGGGCAGCGGCGCTGGACCGCGCTGGTCAGGGCCGACGGCAGCCGTAGCGAGTTCGACTACGACCTGTTCGGCCGCCTGGTCGCCATGCGCGATCCGCTGGGACGGGAGACGCGGCGCCGGCGCGATGGCCAGGGGCGGATGCTCGAGGAGGAGTCGCCGGGCAAGGCGCGCTATCGCAAGCGCGTCGACGAAGAGACCGGGCTGCTGGTCGAGCTGGAGGACGCGATGCAGCGCCGCTGGACCTTCGAGCGCGACGAACGGGGCAATGCGAC
The DNA here is from genome assembly GCF_001813485.1 of Pseudomonas sp. HMSC067G02. Taxonomy (NCBI): domain Bacteria; kingdom Pseudomonadati; phylum Pseudomonadota; class Gammaproteobacteria; order Pseudomonadales; family Pseudomonadaceae; genus Pseudomonas; species Pseudomonas sp. HMSC067G02. The sequence continues at coordinate 276,906 of NZ_KV812700.1, read as the reverse complement.
GACGGTGCGCGGCCCGGCCGGCAGCACCCGCTACGCCTACGAAGACCCGCGCCTGCCCGACCGGCCGACGCGAATCGTCGACCCGCGCGGCGGCGAGCGGCGCCTGGAGTGGAACCGCTTCGGCCTGTTGGCCGCGTTGACCGATTGTTCCGGCCAGGTCTGGCGTTACGACTACGACAACGAAGGACGTTTGGTCGCCAGCAGCGACCCGCTGGGACAACTGACCCGGCGCCGCTACGACCCGCTGGGGCAACTGATCGGCCTGGAATTGGCCGACGGCAGCGCCCTGAGCTATGAATACGACGCCCTTGGGCGGCAGACCCGTATCGCCGATGCCAAGGGGCACGCCACGCTGTTTTCCTGGGGGCACGGCGATCTGCTGGCGCGGGTTTCCGACGCCGGCGGCGGCGAATTGTCCTACCTGCACGACGAAGCCGGCAGGCTGGTCGCCCTGACCAACGAGAACGGCGTCCAGGCGCAGTTCCGCTACGACCTGCTGGACCGTCTGGTGGAAGAGACCGGCTTCGACGGTCGTCGCCAACGCTATCGCTACAACGCCGCTGACGAACTGATCGCCCGCGAGGATGCCGACGGTCGCGAGACCACCTATGCCTACGACCGCGACGGCCGCCTGGCGAGCATCCGGGTTCCCGCCACCGAGCACGCACCGGCCCTGGTCGAGCGTTACCGCTGGTTGGCCGACGGCCGCCTGGCCAGCGCCGGCGGGGCGGATTGCGAGGTGCGCTACACGTACGACGAGGTCGGTAACCTGCGCCTGGAAAGCCAGGTACATGCCGACGGTTGGGTCTACAGCGTCGAGCACAGCCACGACGCGCTAGGCGTGCGCCAGACCAGCCGCTATGGCGACGCGCCGCCGGTCGCCTGGCTGACCTATGGCCCGGGTCATCTGCACGGCGCGCTGGTCGGTGCGGTCGAGCTGGCCTTCGAGCGCGATGCCCTGCACCGCGAGGTGCGTCGCGACGCGCGCCGCGACGGGCAGGATGACGCGTTGTTCACCCAGGAGCGCCAGCACGCGCCGCTGGGACGCCTGCAGCGCAGCCGCCTGCGTCTGGCCGGCGGTTTCGACTGGCAGCGCGGCTATCGCTACGACGGACTTGGACAACTGGTCGGCATCGACGACAACCAGTATCCGTCGGTGCGCTACGAATACGACCTCGGCGGTCGCCTGCTGGCCAGCCGGCGCGCTGGCGCGGCGGCCAGCACCTACCGCTACGACGCCGCCGGCAACCGCCTGGAGGGCGTCGGCGAGCATGCGCGCGAGGACGCTCGCCAGGCATTCGCCGAGAACGAACTGTACCGCTCCGGTTTCAGTCGCTCCGAGGCGCGCGCGCGCCAGGCCGGCGAAGGCCCGGCGCGCTGGGTCGGCAACCGCGTGGAGAGGATCGCCGGCAACCGCTATCGCTTCGATGCGCTGGGCAACCTGGTCGAGCGTATCGGCGCCGACGGCGAGCGCCTGCGCCTGGCCTACGACGGCGCGCAGCGCCTGGTCCATCTGACGCGCGATTACGCCGACGGTACGCGGCTGGAGGCGCGCTACCGCTACGACGCGCTGTCGCGACGGATCGCCAAGGTGGTGCTGCGCGAGGGTGTCGAGCAGCAGGTGCGCTTCGGCTGGGACGGCGATCGCCAATGCGCCGAAGCCTTTGCGCGGGAACTGCGCACCACCGTTCACGAACCGGGCGGTTTCGTCCCGTTGCTGCGCCTGGAGCAGGCCTGCGAGCCCGATCCCCCGGAGCTGCTGCAACTGCGCCAGGCGTTCGCCGCCGAGGGCCAGCCGCTGCCGGCGCAATGCGTGCCGGCGCTGGGCGAGGCGCGGATCGCTTTCTTCCACACCGATCACCTCGGTACCCCCCTGCAGCTGAGCGACGAACGTGGCCAACTGCGTTGGCAGGGCGTTCCGGACGACTGGCGGGCGGTGGCGCCGGAACGACAGCCGGGTGCGCAGCCGATCCGCTTCCAGGGGCAGTACCACGACGAAGAAAGCGGCCTCTACTACAACCGCTACCGTTACTACCTGCCGGAAGCCGGGCGCTATGCCAGCCAGGACCCGCTCGGCCTGGGCGGTGGGCCCAACCCCTATGCCTACGCGCTGAACGCGCCCACGCTGGCCTACGATCCCACCGGCCTGATCATCCCGCTGGTGGTGATCGGCGCCTTCGCCGCCCGCGCCGCGATCGGAGCGGCGCTGGGCGCCGGCATCGAGCTGGGGATGCAGACCGGCAAGCAGGTGCTGGGGCAGATGAAGGACAACTGGGACAGCGATCGCGACCTCACCGATATCAAGTGGAAGTGCATCGACATCAACTGGAAACACGTCGGCGCCTCGGCGGCCATCGGCACCGTGGCGCCGGGCATGCTCAGCACCGGCAAGACCGTGGTGCAGTCCGCCAAGGCGATCAGGACCCTTTCCGGACAGGCGGCCAACACCGCCAACCGCGCGGCCAAGCTGGCCGCGCGCAAGGCCGCCCATGCCGATACCATCAAGAAGGCCGTGGCCACCCAGGCCGCCTGGCAGACGGGCAAGCAGATCGTCAAATGCCCGCTGAAGGACGAAGAAGAGGAGTGCCCGCCGCAATGATCAAGCATTACCTGCTGATGACCCTCGTCTGCATACCGCTGGCGTTGCTCTACGTCTGCCTGGAATGGTTCTTCGGCAACACCTGGGTGACCGTCGGGGTGTTCTTCGGCGTGCTCGTCGTGCTGCGCCTCGGGCTCTACCTCTACCGCCGCTCGAAGGGCATCAGGGACGGCTACCTGGACGAGTGAGCCGTCGGTTCAGCTCACCGACATCCTGGCCGTGAGGTTCTGCTGCATGTAGTCGAGGAAGCGCCGCTGGAACAGCATGGTGTGCTCGTGGGCGGCCTTTTCCGCGGCGTCGGCGTCGCGTGCGGTGATGGCTTCGATGATCTCGTCGTGGTCGCGGCCCAGCTTGATCGAGCTGGCCGAGCTGACGATGTGGTCGAAATGCAGGTGCAGCAGGCGCTGGCCTTCGCCCAGCAGGCGCTCGTAGTAGCTGATGAAATATGGGTTGCGGCCGGCCTCGGCGACACTCATGTGGAACGCCTTGTTCAGTTCCGACATGGCCTGGAAATCGCCGCTGGCGACCGCTTCCATGTAGGCGGCGTCGGCCCGACGGATGTTCTCCAGGTCGTCCTCCTTGTGCTGGCTGGCCGCCAGGCGTGTCACTGCGCGCTGGATCAGGTCCAGCGCGGCGATGTAGTTGGGGAATTCCTCGATCTCGAACGGTGTGACCAGGGTGGTTCGGTTGGGCAGGATGGTCACCAGGCCTTCGGTGACCAGGCGCGCCAGGGCGTCGCGCACCGGCGAGCGGGACAGGCCGAACTGTGTGGCCAGAGACACTTCGTCCAGTTGTACGCCGGGCTTGAGCTTCAGCGTGAGGATCTGCCGACGCAGTTCCTCGTAGATGTAGCGGCCGCCATGGCGCCGTCCGCCGCTTTCGGTTTCTTGCTCTTTGCCCATCATCAGGTCTCGGTGTTCGCGGACTGTGTCATACAGACCAGCCCGTCATCTTAGCGTGGCGTGGTCGGCCTCGGGAATGCCGGACCCCAGGTATCGCTGAGCATGAATCCGGCTGCCAGCGGGTCGTCCGGATCGATGCCGAGCTGCTGCAGGCCGTACAGCCAGGCGCGTCCTTCCACTCGGGGGAGAATCGCAGGTCGTCCGCCAACCTCGGTATGGCCGAGCAGCTCGACCTGGAATTCGCCACCGATGATGGAGCGCGACAGCAGCCGTTCGCCGACCTGTACCAGGCCGCGCGCACTCAGCGTCGCCAGGTTGGCCGAGCTGCCGGTGCCGCAGGGCGAGCGGTCGACCCGACCCGGCGGCAAGGTGGTGCAGGTCTGGTAGGTGCGGGCGTCCAGGCGCTTGCGGAACATCACGTAGGCCACTTCGTCGATCCCGGCATACAAGGGGTGGCGTACGCGCACCTGGCGGTTGATCAGCTCCTTCAGGCGGACTCCGGCGTCGGCCAAGTGGCGGGCGTTCTCCGCAGCGATGCGCAGACCGACCTGGTCGACGTCCACCAGTGCGTAATAGACGCCGCCGAACGCCAGGTCGAGGGTCAGCGGGCCGAACGCGTCGCCGTCGATGCAAACGTCGAGCTGCTCGACGAAGGACGCTACCATGTCCAGCGAAACGCTCAGGCAGCGCCCGTCGGAGCAGCGTGCGCGGGCGGTGACCAGGCCGGCCGGGGTGTCGAGCACGACGGTGGTTTCCGGTTCGTGCATCGGCAACATGCCCAGCTCCAGCAAAGCGGTGACCACGCAGATGCAATTGCTGCCGGACATGGGGTGGGCCTTGTCGGCCTGAAGCACGATGAAGCCGGCGTGGGCCTCCGGGCGGGTCGGCGGCAGCAGCAGGTTCACCGACATCTGCAGGCAGCCGCGTGGCTCCAGCGTCACCAGGCGGCGAAGGCTATCGTCCACCCGGTTGATGTGGTTCATCTTGTCCAGCATGGTCGCGCCGGGGATGCCGAGCACACCGCCGGTGATCACTTTGCCGATCTCGCCCTCGCAGTGCACCTCGGCCAGTTGTAGCGTTTTCTTCCAGCGCATCGTTCCTACCTCACTTGATATACCAGCCCCAGGGGCGGTCGCTGTCGTAGCGTGTGATCTGCTTGGTTTCCAGGTAGTTGTCGAGGCCCCATTCGCCCAGCTCGCGTCCTATGCCGCTGTGCTTGTAGCCACCCCAGGGCGCCTCGGTGAAAGTCGGCTGCGAGCAGTTGATCCAGACGATTCCGGCACGAAGGCGGCGGGCGACGCGCTGGCAGCGCTGCAGGTCGCGGGACATCACTGCGGCACCCAGGCCGAAGCGCGAGGCGTTGGCCGAACGTACGGCTTCCTTCTCGTCGTCGAAAGGGCGCACGCAGACCACCGGCCCAAAAATTTCCTCGTTCCAGATCCAGGCGTCTTCCGGCACGTCGGCGAATACCGTGGGCTGTACATAGAAACCCTTGTCCAGGCCGGCCGGGCGTTTGCCGCCGCAGACCAGCCGCGCGCCATCCTCGTGGCCACGGGCGATGGCCTGCAGCACCTTGTCGTACTGGGTCCTGTTCACCAGCGGACCGAGCAGGACGCCTTTCTCGAGGCCGTTGCCGATGGTGATTTTGCGGGCTTCCTCGGCCAGGCGTTCGAGCAGGGGCTGGTACAGGGCGCGCTCCACCAGCACACGGGAGGTGGCGGAGCAGACCTCGCCCTGGTTCCAGAAGATGCCGAACAGTATCCACTCCACCGCGGCTTCCAGGTCGCTGTCGGCAAAGATCACGAAGGGCGACTTGCCGCCCAGTTCCAGGCTGATGTTCTTTATGTCGCGGGCCGCGGCCTGCATGATCCGGCTGCCGGTGGGGACGCTGCCGGTGAAGGCCAGCTTGTCGATATCCGGGTGCTCGGCCAGCGGTGCGCCGGCGTCCGCGCCGAGACCGGTGACCACGTTCAGCACGCCCGCCGGCAAGCCGGCCTCATGGGCGATTTCAGCCAGGTGCAAGGCGCTCAGCGGGGTCAGCTCCGAAGGCTTGAGGACCATGCAGCAGCCGGCGGCCAGTGCCGGTGCGACCTTCCAGGAAGCCATCAGCATCGGGAAGTTCCAGGGGATGATCGCGCCGGCCACCCCGACGGGTTCTCTGCGCGCCACGGCACTGAAGCGCTCGTCGGCCAGGGCGATCTGCCGCTCCCGGTTCGTGTCCAGCCGTTCGGCGAGGTCGGCGTAGAAATCGAAGCAACCGGCGGTGTCGTCGATGTCCCACAGGGCTTCGGGCAGCGGCTTTCCATTGTCTCGTACCTCCAGTTCGGCCAGCTCCCGCTGGCGGCCGCGGATGCCCTGGGCGATGCGTCGCAGTACGGCGGCGCGCTCGGCACCGGCGAGGTTCGGCCAGGGACCGTCGTCGAAGGCGGCGCGGGCGGCCTTGACCGCGGTATCGATGTCTTCGGCGGTGGCGGCGCCGACACGGGCGAGCAACGATTCGTCGCTCGGATCGAAGGTCTCGAAGCTGCCGCCTCTGGCGGGAGCGATCCACTGGCCGTCGATATAGAGCTGCTGGTAGTTCATGCGAGTCCTCCGATAAGGGCGAAACGATGGGCGCAGAAAGGCGTCAGGTCCTGGGCCGGCTGGCGATCCGCGGCCAGGTCGGTGACCAGGCGGCCGGTGGTGGCGCCGAGGGTCAGGCCGAGTTGGCCGTGGCCGAAGGCCATCAGCACGTTGTTCAGGCGCGGCGAGCGGTCGATCACCGGCTTGGTATCGGGCAGGAACGGCCGGTAGCCGACGCCGAATTCGACCTGCTCGGTTTTCAATCGAGGCAACACGCGGCGCGCTTTTTCCAGGATGATTTCGGCGCGTCGAAAGTTCGGCTCGGCGTCGGGGCCGGCGAATTCGATAGTGCCGCCGATCTGCAGGCCGCGGGTCATGGGGCTGAAGCAGAAACCACCGTCGGCGTAGATCACCGAGTGACGGATTTCCACGCCGGGCGCGGGTAATACGGCCTGGTAGCCGGCGATGCCGACCAGCGGAATGGCGACTCCCAACTGCCCGAAGAAGCGCCGCGAGCCTGTGCCGGCGGCGACCACCACCAGGCTGGCCGGCAGGCGCTGGCCGCCGGCGAGGGTTACACCGCTGGCGCGGTCGGCGCTCTCGTCGATACGACGGACCTCATCGCGTAGACGGATGCCGCCCTGGGCGATGAAGCTTTCGGTCAGCGCGGCGATGAAGCCTTCGGTGTCGCTCACCGCGCGCCAGTCGGGGAACAGCAGGCCATGGTCGAACTTTCCGGCCAGGGCCGGTTCCAGATCGCCGATGGCGGCGGCGTCCAGTTCTTCGGACTTGAATCCCAGGCTCCTGCGCAGCTCCAGATGCGGACGTTCGCGGACCAGGGCGGCGGGGGAGTCGAACACCTCGATGATCGGCCGCTGGCCCAGCAGGTTCCTGTCTGGGCAGGCATCCAGCAAGGGCGCGTAGTCCTCGTAGACGCGATGGGTTAGCCGCGCCAGGTCGCGGGCGATCTCGGCGATCTTCGAATGCCTGGCGCAGGCGACGAAGCGCAGGAACCAGGGCAAGATGCCCGGTAGGGCGCCGGGGCGCAGGGCCAACGGACCCTGCTGGTCGAACAGCCAGCCAGGGACTTTCATCAGAATGCCCGGCTTGGACAGCGGTACCACCTCGCTCACCGCCATCTGCCCGCAACTCCATTTCGCCGTGCTGTCGCCGGGAGCGGCGGGGTCGACCAGGATGACGCGGTAGCCTTCGCGTTGCAGGTAGAGCGCGCAGCAGACGCCGACGATGCCGCCGCCGATGACCACCGCGTCCTGGACAGGGGCCTGCGATCCGTTCATTTCAGGTTCTCGTCGTGATGGGCTGTGCCGGAGAAGTCTTCCAGGCTGAAGCCGTTCCAATAGGGGTGGCTGCGGTCCACATGATGCTCCGAATGACTGGTGATGAAGGCGCGGCCCTCGATGTTCGGATACACCGCCGGGGTGCCGTCGGCCAGTTCGGTGGCGGACTCGACGCGCGCGTCGAAACGGCTGCCGATCAGGCTTTCGTGGCGGAACACCTCGCCGGGCGCCAGCAGCCCCCGCGCATGGCGTTGGGCGACTCGTGCGGAAGTACCGGTACCGCAGGGCGAGCGGTCCACCAGGCTGTCGCCGGCGATCACCACGCTGCGCCCGTCGGAGTCCGCCGCCAGGGGGCGGCCGGTCCACATGCAGTGCCGCACGCCGCGGATGCTCGGGTCCTGCGGATGGACCACGGTGAACTCGCGGTTGATTCGCCGCTGCACTTCGCGCCCCCACTCCAGCAGTTGCTGCGGGCTGAAGTGCTCGCAACCGGGGTAGTTCGGTTGCGGCTCGATGATAGGGTAGAAGTTGCCGCCGTAGGCGATGTCCAGGCGCAACTCGCCCAAGGCCGGCAACTGGACCGTCAGGTCGCGTAGCAGGAGGAAGCTCGGCACGTTGGTGAAACGCACCGAGCCAACCTTGCCGCCTTCCATCCGATAGCGTGCGCGAACCTGCCCGGCCGGAACGTCCACCAGCACTTCGCCTGCCGTGCGCGGTTCGACCAGGCCGCTTTCCAGGGCGAAGGCGATCGAACCCAGGGTGGCGTGCCCGCACATCGGCAGGCAGCCGGACGTCTCGATGAACAGCAGGCTGAAATCGGCCTCCGCGCTCAGCGGCGGATAGAGCAGAGTGCCGGACATGTGGCCGTGGCCACGTGGCTCGAGCATCAGCGCGCGGCGAATCCAGTCGTGCTCGGCGACGAACTGCCGGCGCCGCTCGCTCATGCTGGCGCCGCTCAGCTCGGGTGCACCGGCGATCACCATGCGCACCGGCATGCCTTCGGTATGGCCTTCGATACAGCGGAACGTATGACGGGTCATCTCGGGCTCCTTGGGGTACCGCCGCCACCTATGGCGGGGTACCGGTGCGGGGGTGCTCAGCGCTGGGACGCCTCGAAGACTTTGCGGAACTCGGTCTTCTCCTGATCGCTCAGCGGCAGTAGCGGGGCGCGCGCTTCGCCGGCGGCGAAGCCGGCCAGCTCGCAGCCGTACTTGACCTTCTGCACGAACTTGCCGGCTTCCATGCTGGCCATCACCGGGAACAGCGAGCGCACCACGGCCTGTGCGCCGGCCAGGTCGCCGGAGACGTATTTGCGGTGGAAGTCCACCACCTGGTCCGGGAAGCAGTTGGCCGGCCCGCAGATCCAACTGCTGGCGCCCCAGATAAAGAAGTCCAGGGCCTGGTCGTCCGAGCCGCAGGACAGTTGCAGCCTGCCCTTGTAGGTTTCGCCTATCTCGATGGCGCGCAGCAGGTTGCCGCTGCTCTCCTTGATACCCATCACGCGTGGGTGGTCGGCAAGCGCGCCGAGCACCTCGTAGCCGACTTCCACGTTGGTGCGCACCGGGTAGTTGTAGAGCACCAGGTTGATCTCGGGGAAGGCCTCGAGAATGGTCTTGTAGTGCTGGATCAGCTCGGCTTGCGACGGCAGTGCATAGTAGGGTGGGGCGATGAGGAGGTTGTGGTAGCCGGCATCGACGGTCTGCCTGACCTGCTCCAGCACCTCGCGGGTGCAGGAGCCGTTGGCGCCGGCGATCAGCAGGGCGCGGTCGCCAACCACTTCCTTGACGGTAGCCAGCACCTGGCGGCGCTCCGGGTTGGTCAGGGCGTAGTACTCGCCGGTGGAGCCCAGGGGTACGAAGCCGCTGACGCCGGCCTCGAGCTGGTACTCGATGATCGAGGCGAGAGTGTCGTGATCGACGGCCCCTGATTTGTCGAAGGGCGTGACGAGAGCGGGCAGGATGCCTTGCATGTGCATGGTGCGTCTCCGGTTCGGTGGGGTGGGTCAATAGGCGAAGCGTCTGAGCATCCGCGCCTCGACCACGCCGACCAGGCGGGTCAGCGGGAAGGCGACGAGGAAATAGATGACGGCGACGGCGGAGAGGAACTCCACTGGCCGCGCGGTACTGTTGGAAATGTTCTGGCCGACGAACATCAGGTCGGCGACGCCGACGGAGGAGATCAGAGCGCTCTCCTTGAATAGGCTGACCAGGTTCGACAGCAGCGGTGGAACCGCGCGCAGCAGGGCCTGCGGGAAAACCACGTAGAACACCTTGACCCGCATGGTCAGGCCCAGCGCGACACAGGCGTCGTGCTGTTCGGCGGCGATGGATTTCAGCGCGCCGCGGAAGGTCTCGCTGGTGATCGCCGTCATGAACAGCGTCAGGGAGATGGCCACCGAGACGTAGGGCGGAATATCCAGGCCGAACACTACCGGAAAGCAGAAGAACACCCAGAACAGCTGGATCAGTAATGGCGTGCCGCGGAAGAATTCGACGAAGAGTATCGCCGGGACCTTCAGCAGACGGCTGCGTACGTTGCGCAGCAGGGCCAGGCCGAAGCCGGCCAGGCTGCCGAGCAATGCGCAGCCCAGGGTGAAAGCGAGGGTCAGGCCCAGGCCCTTGAGCAGCACATGCCAATAGGCGAAAACGAGGGTGAAGTCGAGCTGCATGGCGGTTTCTCCTCAGCGCTGCACGGCCAGATCCTGGCGCCGCTCCAGGTACTGCACCAACTGGCCGACGGGCAGCGACAGGGCGAAATAGACGAGGGCGATCAGGGTGTAGGTTTCCAGCGGACGGTAGGCCTCGGTGGCCAGGCTCTTGCCCACGTACATCAGGTCGGAAACCGCGACGATAGCCACCAGAGCACTCTGCTGCAGGCTGCCGATGCCATTGGTCATCAGCACCGGTACTGCGTTGCGCAGAGCCTGTGGCAGCACCACGTGGAGCGTGCGCTGCCAGGACTTGAGGCCGAGGGCGGTACTGGCATCCAGCTGTTCGCGCGGCACCGCCTGTACGCCGGCCCGGTAGGCTTCGGCGTTGAACGCGGTGAGATTCAGACCCAGGGCCAGAAAGCCCATGACGATGGGCTCGATGAACAGGCCGAAGAGCATCGGTAAGCAGTAGAAGAACCACACGATCTGCAGCAGCGCCGGGGTGCAGCGGAAGAATTCGACGAACAGCTGCGCCGGCCAGCGGATGAAGAACCAGCGACTGAGCGTCATCAGGCTCAGGCCGAATCCGGCGACGAGACCGATCAGGTTCGACACCAGCGCCAACTCCAGAGTGACCTTCAGGCCATCGAGCAATGCCGGCAGGCTGCCGCCGAGAAAGTGGAAATCGAACTGGTAGTTCACGACGCCGCCTCCTCAGTCCAGGTGCACGACCTTTTCCAGGAACTCGCGGGTGCGGGTTTCCCTGGGTTGGCTGAATATCTGTTCGGGGCGGCCCTGCTCGACCACCTTGCCATTCGCGCAGAACACCACTCGGGTGGCGATGTGACGGGCGAAATGCATGTCGTGGGTGACGATGATCATCGCCATCTTCTGCTCGGCCAGTTGCAGCATCACGTTCTGCACCTCGATGACCATCTCCGGGTCGAGCGCCGAAGTGACTTCGTCGAACAACATCAGCCGGGGTTCGAGCATCAGCGCGCGAGCGATCGCCACGCGCTGCTTCTGGCCGCCGGAAAGCTGGCTGGGGTAGGCGTGCAACTTGTTTTCCAGGCCCAGGCGGGCAAGGTAGGCGTGAGCCTTTGCGCTGGCCTCGGCCCTGGACCAGCCGCGGACCCTGCATGGTGCGAGGATCAGGTTGCCCAGCACCGATAGATGCGGGAACAGGGTGTAGTGCTGGAAGACCATGCCGATCTGCGTACGCAGGGATTCGTCCAGCGGCTTGCCGTGGCGTCGCTCGCCGTTGATGTAGGGCTTGCCCTGGAAGGAGATGGTGCCGCCCTGGATGCCTTCGAGGCCCATCAGCACCCGGAGCAGGGAACTCTTGCCGCTACCGGACGGGCCGATGATCACCAGGCGGTCGTCGGCGCGCATGTCCAGGTTCATGTCGTCCATTACCACCAGTTGTTCGCCGTACGCCTTGCGGACGCCGCGCAACTGGATGAAGTCGCCGTCGAGGGAGATGTTCGAGGCGAGCGGAACCTGTGGCTGGGTAGCCACCAAACGGGGAATGTTCATTGCAGGACTTCTCCGGGGCCGCCAGTGGGGAGGCAGCCCGCTATGCGAGTCGGGATCTGCTGAGCAGGATTACTGGGCGGAAGCCTGGGCGTTGACCTGGGCGGACGCCTCGTCCACCAGCCGGTCGATCTCGCCGGTCTCGCGGCGTTGGGTCAGGTAGATGTTGAGAACCTGCAGGTCCGCTGCCGAAACGTCGCGGCGCATACCGAAGGAGACGCCCTGTTTGGCCAGCGCCGGCCGGGGCAGGACCTCTTTCGCCCAGGCGTTGGCCAGCGTGTACAGATGGTTGGTGTCGCTGGCATCGACCAGCACGTCGGCACGCCGCGACATCAGGGCAAGGCGGGTTTCGTCCATGCCTGGCAGGCGCATCACGCGGCCTTGCCTGACGACATTGGAAATCGCCTTATCCTGGGCTGTGCCGGACATCACCGCAAAGGTCACACCGGGCTTGTCGTAATCTGCGATGGCGTTGCCTGCCCCGCTGAACTTGGGGTTTTCCTTGTTGACCACCAGCGACACCTGGTAATCGGTCGCTGGTGCGGAGAAGGATACCGCCAGGGCCCGCTCCGGCGTCTGGTTGAGGGCCATGGCCAGGTCCCATTTGCCGCTCTGCAGCCCGGCGACGAGGTTGTCCCAGTTGGTGTCGACGAATTCCACCCTGACCTTCAGCACTTTCTCACCGAAGTTGCGGCACAGGTCGACGAAGTAACCGCTGTATTGGCCGCTGCCGGCATTGCGCATGACATACGGCGCGGCGACCGCGGCGCCGCAGCGTAGCACGCCGGCCTTCTGTACGTTCTGCCACAGAGAAGCATCGTCGGCGGCCTGGGAAGGGGCGTGGCCGAGCAGGATGCCGAGGGCACCCGCACAGACCAGTAGGTGACGGATGGAGCGAGGAAGCAAACGAACCATTTTGACCTCTCCGTTGATTTGTTCTTGTAGGCAGAAGGGCAAATAACCTATCGCTGCGTGTTTCGTTGTGTTCCATGTTGTGTGCAGCAATGTATGCAGAGTATTTTCAACACACGAGTCCTGTCAACAGCTCACGGCTGATTCGTTCGCCAGTCGCGACTGATCGGTCAGGCGAGCCCGTCCGCTGGAACCAGTCGCACGCCTTCGCTCTCCAGGCGCCCGCGATACGTTCGCCGAGGCTCTGCTGGCGGCTTCCCACTGGTAATCTTGTGGCGGGTCGGCGGACGGGCGTTTCGCCCATGCGCCCTGCGCGAGGCGCCGGCCAGTCATCCTTCCCGCGTTCAAGGAACCGACCATGCACGACCTGCCTACCTACGACGATGTGATCGCCGCCGCCGCGCGGATCGCCGGGCATGCCAACCGCACGCCGGTGATGTCCTCGCGTACCCTCGACGAAGAACTCGGCGCGGAAGTCTTCTTCAAATGCGAAAACCTGCAGCGCATGGGAGCGTTCAAGTTCCGCGGCGCCTTCAACGCGCTGTCGCGGTTTTCCGCCGAGCAGCGTGCCGCCGGGGTGGTGGCGTTCTCCTCCGGCAACCACGCCCAGGCCATCGCCCTCTCGGCGCGCTTGCTGGGGATCCCGGCGACCATCGTGATGCCGGCCGACGCGCCGGCGGTGAAGATCGAGGCGACCCGTGGCTACGGCGGGCAGGTAGTGCTCTATGACCGCTATACGGAAGATCGCGAGCAGATCGGCCGCGACCTGGCGCAGCGCCATGGCCTGACCCTGATCCCGCCCTACGATCACCCCGACGTGCTGGCCGGGCAGGGCACCGCGGCCAAGGAACTGTTCGAAGAAGTCGGTCCGCTGGACGCCTTCTTCGCGCCCCTCGGCGGCGGCGGCTTGCTCTCCGGCTGCGCCCTGGCGATCCGCGCGCTGGCGCCGGCCTGCCGGATCTACGGGGTGGAGCCGGAGGCCGGCAACGATGGCCAGCGTTCGCTGCGCAGCGGCGCCATCGTGCATATCGATACGCCGCAGACCCTCGCCGATGGCGCCCAGACCCAGCATTTGGGCAATCTCACCTTCCCGCTGATCCAGCGCAACGTCGATGACATCCTCACCGCCAGCGACGCCGAACTGGTGGATGGCATGCGCTTCCTCGCCGCGCGGATGAAGCTGCTGGTCGAGCCCACCGGTTGCCTCGGCCTGGCCGCCGCCCGCCAGCGCAAGGACGAATTGCGCGGCAAGCGGGTCGGGATCCTGCTCAGCGGCGGTAACGTCGACCTGGCGCGTTTCTGCGCCTTGCTCGGCGGCTAGCCGGCCGCTAGAGGCCGAGTCCTTCGCTGGCTGCCCAGCGCGCCATCAGGCGGTTCGACGGCAGGCTTTCGTCGAGCAGCTTGCGCGCGCTTTCCACCCCCGCGACCGGCAGGCCCTGCGGGTCGAGCAGGCCGATCTGCACCAGCACGCCGGCCTGGTCCCAATAGATGTGCTCGTGGTAAAGGCGGTCGCCGCGAAAGCGCACCACGCCGAGCATGGGGATTTCCACGAAGCGCCCGGTGGGTGGGACGCCGGGCAGCAGCCAGTCGATCTCGCAGCTGTGGGTGAAGCGCATGACGAACTCGTCGACCACCTGCAGCGCCCCCACCGTCCGCGAAATCGGCGTGAGGGTCATGTCCGGCGGGTTGCCGTGGATGAAGTGATGGCGGTAGAAGCGGCTCAGTTCGCGCTGGCCGACGCCGCCGGTGAGGGTCGGGACATGGTTGACGTAGGGCTCGGCGACCATGGTCGCCATGGTCGCGGCGACGTCGCGGGTATCGAACTCGTGGCGCACATGCTCGTCCCACAGCGCGGAGAGGTCGAAGTTCGGCCCGATCTCCCGCTTCAGGGCGGCGATGCTGCGTTCGTGGGCCATCAGGTAGGCCGGTTTGTCGAAGTGCATGCCGCCGACGCGGGCGAAGGCGTGATCGACGCCGGGGTAGAGGTACAACTCGGTCTTGGGCAGGTTGCGCAGGCAGGGCAGGATCGCGTCGCGGGCCTGCTGCGGGCAGTAGGCGTCCTGTTCGGCGAAATGCAGCACCAGCCGGCCCTTGATCTGTTTCGCCTCGTCGAGCAGCGCCTCGATGCCCATGCCATAGTAGCCCACCGAGCAGGAGACGTCGGTGCGCGTCGCGGCGAGGTAGGCCAGCTTGCCGCCCATGCAGAAGCCGACGAAGCCGATCCCGGCGTGGACCACCTCCTCGCGTTGGCGCAGGTGCTCGATACAGGCGGCGATGTCGTCCACCGCGGCGTCCAGGTCGATGCGCTGGAACAGCTCGATGGCCTTGGCGAAGGCCGCTTCGTCGTAGCCCAGGTCGACGCCCGGCTGCAGCCGCCAGAACAGGTCGGGGACCAGGGCCACGTAGCCCTCTTCGGCGTACAGGTCGGCCACCGCGCGCATGTTCGCGTTGACGCCGAAGATTTCCTGACCGATCACCACGCCCGGCCCCTTGCCGCTGGCGGGGAGCGCGAGATACGCGTCGAACCGGCCGCTGCCGTCGGACGCGGCGATGCTGACGTACTGTCCCATGCCTGGATTCCTCATCGGGTTGTTGTTGGAGTGGGAAAACGGGAAAGCGAAGCGAACCAGCCTAGTAGGAACCGGCCGGCGGGTCATTGGCTATCCGCATGCTGGCGGGAGGGTATCCGGATTGTCCGGGAGCGAGGGGCGGGAGGCGGCGCGCTCCTCGGCGAGCCGCTCGCGGATACCGCTCAGGCCCGCTGGCGCTGCCAGGGCGGGCCAGCGGCGAACCGCGCTTCCACCCATTGGCGGAACGCGCTGGCCGCCGCCGTGGCGTAGCGCGCCGAGGGGCGCACCAGGTAGACGCCGGCGTCGGCGTCCAGTTGCCACTCCGGTAGCACCCGTACCAGCCTGCCGGCTTCGAGGTCGCGGCTCATCAGCCACTCGCCGGCGGCGAAGATGCCCAGGCCCTGGCGTGCGGCGCAGAGCAGGGCCTCGTTGTCGTTGCTGACCATCGAGCCGCGTACCCGCACGGGCTGCTGTTCGTCCTGGCGGGTCAGCTTCCACTCCGGGTACGAGTGCAGTCCGTTGAAGCCGAGGCAATTGTGCGCCGCCAGGTCGGCCGGGATACGCGGTACCCCATGCCGCTCCAGGTAGTCGGGAGCGGCACCGAGGATGCGCCGATGGGCGCACAGCCGCCTGGCCACCAGGCGGCTGTCGGCCAGTTCGCCGACCCGGATCGCGAGGTCGAAGCCTTCCGCGATGATGTCGACGAAGCGCTCCGAATAGTCGGTTTCCAGCACCACCTGCGGATGCGCCAGGGCGAACTCCGCCAGCAGCGGACCGAGCCAGAGCCGGCCCATCGCCGACGGCAGGGCGATGCGCAGGCGTCCGCGCAGTTGCGCGGCGCCCAGGCTGGCTTCGTGCTCGGCCTCGTCGAGCAGGTCGACGGCCTGGCGGAAGCGGCTCGCCAGGCGCTCGCCTTCATCGGTGAAGCGCAGTTGCCGGGTGGTGCGTTCGACCAGGCGGATGCCGAGGCGGCGCTCCAGTGCGCCGAGCCGCTTCGAGAGCACCGAGGGATGTCGTTGCAGGGCGCGGCCGGCGGCGGCGAACGAACCGTGCTCGACCAGGGCCAGGAGCGTGGCGACTTCATCGGCCTGCCGGCTGTCGAACGGTTGCATGCATGCGCCTCTTGCGGGTGGGTCAGGGCAAGAGTACCAGCGCGCCTTGCGAGCGTCCCTCCAGCAGATCGGTATGCGCCACGGCCGCCTCGGCCAGCGGGTAGCGCCGCCAGACCCGGGGCTGGATGACACCGTCTGCATGGGCGCGCAGCACAGCCTGCGCGCGTAGCCGGTATTCCTCCGGGTTGGCGGTGTGGGCGGCGAGCGAGGGACGGGTGAGGAACAGCGAACCCTTGGCGTTGAGGGTGGCGACTTCGACGGCTGGCGGCACGCCGGAGGTGGCGCCGAAGGACACCAGCAGGCCGCGCGGACGCAAGCTGTCCAGGGATGCCTCGAAGGTAGCGCGCCCGATGGGGTCGTAGACCACATCGACCTTGCGCCCGGCGGTCAGCTCGGCGACCTGGGCGGCGAGACTGGCCGCGTCGAACACCAGCACCTCGTCGCAGCCGGCAGCCCTGGCCCGTTCGACACTTTCCGCCTTCGACACCACGCCGATCACCCAGGCGCCCAGGTGCCGGGCCCAGGCCGCCATCAACTGGCCGACGGCGCCCGCCGCGCCGTACAGCAGGATGCGTGTGCCGGGCCCGACGGGGTAGGTGGCGTGCAGCAGGTAGTGCGCGGTGATGCCCTTGAACAGCAGCGCCGCCGCGTCCTCGAAAGCGAGTGTGTCGGGCAGCTTCAGCAAGCGCTCGGCGGGGTAGAGCCGGGCGCTGGCATAGGCGCCCAGCGGGCCGGTGGCATAGGCGACGCGGTCGCCCGGCGCCAGTCCGGAGACTCCCGGACCCAGCGCGGCGACCACTCCGGCGCCTTCCAGGCCGAGGCCGGACGGCAGCGGAATCGGTACCGCTCCCGAGCGCTGGCCGAGGTCCAGCGGATTGACGCCGATGGCGGCCTGCTCCAGCCAGACCTCGCCGGGGCCCGGTTGCTGCGCCTGGACTTGCTCCAGGCGCAGGACCTCGGGGCCTCCGTTTGCGTTGAGGGTGATGCGACTGGGCATGGCGGTCTCCTTGGCTGCGTTCGTCGTTCCGGCAGTCTAATGAAGCATCTGGGGATGACCAGGTAGGTTCTTTGCAGTTGATTGCTGCACCACATGCAGTAGTGAGACGGTGCTCCAAGGTGACCGAAAGTCGTGTTTCCGTATCGACGGGATTCGCCTAGTGTAAGGCGGCAGCCTGGACGGCCATGGTCCCTGTGGTCGCCGGGATCATTTCGGGAGAGTCCCATGACGGCACCTTTCAAGGATCATTTCTCCACCGGTTCGGCGAACTACGCAGCACATCGTCCGACCTACCCGGCGCGGCTGGTCGACGAGCTGGCCGCACTCTGCCCCGGCACCCGCCTGGCCCTGGACTGCGGCTGCGGCACCGGACAGCTCACGGTGCTGTTGGCCGAGCGTTTCGAACGGGTGGTCGGTACCGACGCCAGCGCCGCGCAGATCGACAAGGCGCAGGCTCGCGAGCGGGTCGAGTATCGCGTGGCCTTGGCCGAGGACAGCGGGCTGGCGGCGGCCAGCGCCGACCTGGTGACGGTCGCCCAGGCCGCCCACTGGCTGGACCTGCCGCGCTTCTACGAGGAAGTCCGGCGTGTGGCCCGTGCGGACGCCATTCTGGCCCTGGTTACCTATGGCGTATTGCATGTCGACGGCCCCATGGAACCGCTGGTCCAGCACTTCTACCACCAGGTCGTCGGCCCCTACTGGCCTGCCGAGCGGCGCCACGTGGAGGAGGGCTACCGCAATCTGCCGTTCCCCTTCGAGGAGCGCCGCCTGCCGGACCTGGCCATCGAGGTGGCCTGGACCCTGGACGAACTGCTGGGCTATGTCGGTACCTGGTCGGCGGTGAAGGAAGCCGGCAAGGCCCTTGGCCAGGATCCGGGCGCCGCGTTCGTCGATGAGCTGCGCGCAGCCTGGGGCGACCCGCAGACGCGCTATCGGGTCAGTTGGCCGCTGACGGTGCGCGCCGGGGTGATCCGCTGAGCTATCGGACGCAATCCGAAACTCAACCATGACGGCGGGGAGAGCGCCGATCGCGTCCGCCTGCCGTCTACGCAGGTCGCTGCAACCCCCTGGCAGCCGCGGCGTCGCTTGAGCGCGGGTAGGGGGCAGGTGGTGCGCCGAGTCGTATTCGTCGAACTCGCCATGCCGCCCCAGGGCGGGTCGGCGTGCAGGTTGCCAGTCCCTGGCGTACGGGGCGCTCAGTGCGTGCTTTCGTTTCACTGAGCCAGGTTTTCCAGCGCTATGAAGAAATCGCCCCGATTGCAGGATGAGTCTTGCTTTCGTCCCGGTTTCACTGCCGCTGGCTGCTGAATCGAGGGTGCACTCCGCGCAGTCCGGCCCCACACCTTGAGAGTCGTTGCCATTGCCGGGGTTACCCACGTGCTTTCCAGCAGGTACGGAGCCGATGGGAGATCGAGTTGGCGAGAGTGCCGGCTTGCTCCGGCCTTCTGAAGACTCTTCTTGAATCAGAAAAACCTTACGCCAGAAGTAGTGGGGGCTGATGGCCCTGCTCGCTTCGATCCTTCATGGTTAGCGGGTTCTGTTCTTCTTCGCCGTGGAGAGTTTTTCTGTGAGTGGTTCCCTCTTGGTACCGGCCAGTCTCGCCAGTCGCATCAGGCTCCTGCTGGTCATGACCCGGCGCGAGGTCGAACTGCGTTATCGCGACGCCATGTTGGGCCGCATCTGGATCATCGTCTCGCCGTTCCTGCTCTTGCTGATCTATACGTTTGTCTTCGGCTTCGTGCTGAAGTCGCGCTGGGGCGGAAGCCAGAGCACGCTTTCCTTCGCCTTGACCCTGTTTTCCGGACTCCTGCTGAACGGGATCCTCGCTGAAAGCCTGTCCAGGGCCCCGACTATCATCCAGGCCAACGCCAACTACGTGAAGAAGCTGGTTTTTCCCCTGGAGATACTCCCCCTCACACCGCTGCTGGCCGCTTTCTTCAACGCCATGCTCGGCTACCTGGTGCTCTGTATCTTTCTTCTCTTCAGCGGCGTCGAGCCGGGCTGGCAACTGGTCCTGCTACCGCTTGCCCTGCTCCCCTTCCTGCTCTGCGTGACGGGGCTGGCGTGGTTCCTCGCGGGGCTCGGGGTCTATGTTCGCGACATAGGGCAGTTCGTCCAGTTTCTCCTGGTGCTTCTGCTATTCATCAGCCCGGTGTTCTATCCGCTGTCATCCTTGCCACCGGTAATGCAGCCCTACCTGTACCTCAATCCGCTGACGATCCCGGTGGAAATGGTCAGGGCGATCCTTTTCGATGCTCCCTATCCGACCCTTGGGGTCTTCAGCGTTTATTGCGTTGCGTCGCTGCTGGTCTGTTCATCGGGCTTCCTCTGGTTCCGTCGGGTACAGGAAGGTTTTGCAGATGTCCTCTGAGGCCGTTTCCCCGGGCCCGCAGGTGACGGCCGAGTGGATACCGCTGGGGCAGCGTTTGCTCGAACGTGGGTTGGTGAGCGGCCAGGAACTCGAGCGGGCGCTCGACCTGCAACGCCGGCTTGGCGGCCGCCTGGGAGGTATTCTCGTGCGTTCCGGAGCCATCTCGGAAAATACCCTCATGCAGGTGCTGGCGGAGCAACTGCGGTTGCCGCTGGTGGGGGACGACCTGCGGAAGCCGAGCGAAGAGTCCATCGCCGCATTCCTGCTCAGCACCCCGATCAATACCGACTGGTTCGTCGAAGAGCAACTGGTGGTCTGGGAGGAGGGCGAGCAACTGCTGTTCGCGGCGCGTGATCCGTTATCTCCTTCGATACGCGAAACCCTGGGCTATTTCTATCCGGAGCGCTCGATTCAAGCAGTGCTGTGCCGCTCCCAGGATCTGGACGGCTGGTTGGAGCATTCCCTGGACCTGGCCCGGCAAGGTGCGGATCGGCACGCCTACGGCAGCGAAGACATCCGCTACCTGCGGGAGCTGGCGGAGGAGGCGCCGGTAGTCGAACTCGTCAACAACGTGATGAGCCAGGCCATGGAAAAGCGCTCTTCGGATATTCACATCGAACCCCGGGAGTTCGACTTCCGTATCCGCTTCCGCGTCGACGGCGTCCTGCACGACCAACTGAGCCTTCCCCGCGAGCGATTCGCGGCGGTCGTCTCGCGGATCAAGCTGATCTCCGCCATCGACATCGCGGAGCGACGGTTGCCGCAGGATGGACGCATGAGCATCCGGGTCAGCGGTACGGAGCTCGACGTGCGGGTCTCCACCTTGCCAGGGGTGCATGGCGAATCGGTGGTCATGCGCCTGTTGCCGAAGGAGCGCGAGGGGTTGTGCCTGGACCGGCTCGGGATGCTCCCGGACCACTTGCGGAGGATGCGTGCATGGGTAGCGGAACCCCACGGCATCATCCTGGTGACCGGCCCCACCGGATCGGGCAAGTCCACGACGCTCTATGGCGCGCTGGAGGAAATCAATGATGGCGTGCGCAAGCTCATCAGCGTGGAAGATCCCGTGGAGTACCAGGTGCCCAACATCACCCAGGTCCAGGTCCATGCCGACATCGGCCTGACCTTCGCTGCCGCCTTGCGCTCGATCCTGCGGCAGGATCCCGATGTGATCATGATCGGGGAGATACGCGACCTGGAGACGGCGGAGATCGCCGTACAGTCCTCGCTCACCGGTCACCTGGTGCTTTCGACCCTGCATACCAACGATGCGGTGAGTGCCTTCACGCGCTTGATCGACATGGGCGTGGAACCCTTCCTGGTGGCTTCGCCGGTGCGCGGTGTCCAGGCCCAGCGACTGGTGCGCAGGTTGTGCGCCCACTGCGCGGAACCTTGCGAGCCAACCCTTGCTGCGGCCGATCTGGCAGCGACCGAGGCGGCCACCGCGCGGCTGTTCCCGGGGCAGGCAGCGCAATGGCGCGTGGCGCGAGGCTGCGGCCGCTGCGAAGGTACCGGCTACAGCGGCCGTGTGGGCATCTACGAACTCGTCGATCTGTCTTCCGAGATGCGCGACCTGATCGTGCAGAGAGCTTCCCTCGAACAGATGCATCGGCTTGCCGCCAGCCAGGGACAGCGCAATCTGCGTGAAGATGGCTTGATCAAGGCCTGGTTGGGTATGACCAGTCTTGACGAGGTGCATCGCGTGACCAGCGGCTAAGCCCATGAATTTCATCTACCAAGCCGTCGATCGCAAGGGCAGGCGCGTTCGTGGCGAACTCTGCCTCCCCACGCGCCAGGATGCGCTGCGGCAGTTGCAGCGCCAGGGGCTCACCCCGCTCAGCCTGGAGGTGAAACGCCGCAACCTGGGCTCGCGACGTCGGCTCAAGGCCGAGGAATTGAACATGGCCATCCACGAGCTGGCCACCATGCTCGCGGCGGGAGTGAGCATGGCCGACGCGGTGGAGGCCCAGGAGCGAGGCGCGCGCCACCCGAAGTTGATTTCCGCCCTGCAGGCGATGGCCAATGGTCTGCGCCAGGGGCAGTCCTTTCCCGTGGTGCTGGAGAGCGCCGGCCTCGACCTGCCGCGCTATGTATATCAACTGGTGGCGGCCGGCGAGATGACCGGAAACCTCGCAGGAGCCCTGAGGGACTGTGCCACGCAGATGGAATACGAACGGCGAACCCGCGCCGAGTTGCAAGGGGCGCTGATCTACCCTGCGATTCTGGTGCTCAGCGGGGTGCTCGCCGTGGCGACCCTGTTCGTCTTCGTCGTTCCGAAATTCGCCAATCTCCTGAACGAGACCGCCCAGCTTCCGTGGCTTGCCTGGGCAGTGCTGAGCATCGGGGTATGGAGCAACGAGAGTTCCGGCTTGCTGGCGTTCGCCGTCCTGCTGCTTGCTGGCGGCATTGCCGTGGCGCTGCGCAATCCGGCGCTCCGCGCCCATGCGCTCGACCAGTTGGTGCGCCTGCCCGTAGTCGGGGAATGGTTGATGCAGGCGGAAATAGCGCAATGGTCGAAGGTGCTTGGAACCCTGCTGGGAAATCGTGTGCCGCTGGTGGAGGCCCTGGCGCTTTCCGCCGCTGGCGTCCGCATTGCCCGGCAGCGCCGGACCCTGGAGCGAGTCACCCAGGATGTGCGGGCCGGCATCGCCTTGTCGGCAGCGTTGGAGGAGCGCCAGGCGGTCACGTCCATCGGTTCGAGCCTGGTGCGGGTTGGAGAGGCCTCCGGGCAGCTCGCGGAGATGCTGCAGAGCCTGGCGACGCTCTATGGAGAGGCCGGGCAGGCGCGAATGAAAAAGGCCCTGGTGCTGATCGAGCCTCTGGCGATCCTGCTGATCGGCTCTGTGTTCGGCCTGATCATTACCGGCGTGGTACTGGCGATTACCAGCGCCAACGACATGGTGCTTTGAATGCCGGGTATCGATGCCGCGGCTGGTTGGATGAGACGTGAAGTGGAAACCGTATGAACAGAGCTGCACAACAGGGCTTCACCCTGCTCGAGATGATTGTGGTGTTGGTGATTATCGGCATGCTGATGGGGCTCGTCGGGCCGCGACTGTTCAGTCAGGCCGACAAGGCGAAGGCGCAGACGGCGGATACCCAGGTGAAGATGCTCAAGGGCGCGTTGCTCACCATGCGCCTGGACATCGGCCGGCTGCCGACCGAAGAAGAAGGCCTGGCGCTACTCAACACGCCGCCTTCCGATGAACGTCTCGGGGCCTTCTGGCACGGGCCCTACCTCGAGGGCGGCGTACCGCTGGACCCCTGGAACCGGCCTTACCTGTACAGCGACAGGCCGAGTGCCGAACAACCCTTCACTCTCTACAGCCAGGGCGCGGATGGGCAGCCCGGTGGGAAAGGCCTGGATGCCGATGTCGGTTACGCGCCCAAACGTTGACCAGGCCGCGTTCACCTTGCTCGAACTGCTGATAGTGCTGGTGTTCGTCGGGGCCATTGCTGCGGTGGCGTTGCCCGGCCTGGTGAGGATGCAGGAGACCTGGGCGCGCAGGACCGCGCTGGACGATCTGTTCAATCAATTACAGACCCTGGGCTATCGCGTGCGCAGCGACGGGCGGGAGCTGCTCATTGATGAGAGCGGGGCGGTTCCCGAGCAGTTGCTGCGACTGCCCGATGGCTGGACGGTTACTGCTCGGCCGCCGATACGTTACATGGCAAACGGAGTTTGCCTGGGCGGAAAGTTGCAGGTCCATCATGGGCGCGCGACACATACGCTGCTGCTTCAGCCCCCCCTCTGCGCGCCCGGGACGATCCGCTGATGCCGGCGCGGCAGGAAGGCTTCACGCTCCTGGAGGCGGTGGTTGCGCTGACGCTTCTGGCAGTGGTCGGCGGTGCGCTTTTCGCCTGGCTCAACAGTGCCTTTCGGAGCATGCAGCGGGTCGAGGCGGCCGAGCTGCGCATCGAGACGGCCCGGGTGGCGATGGCCTATCTGGAGCGCATGAACCCTGCGCTCGAACCCGCAGGCAGGGTCCGGCTGGGGCATTACCGGCTGGAGTGGCGAAGTTCGCCACTGTCCGCATCGAAAGCGGCGGTGGGCCGCCATAGCGGCAGTCCGGGCATCTACGACGTGACCTTGTTCAGGGTCGTCGCCAGCATCCGGGCCGGCGATGGAACGCCGCAGACGCTGCAACTGGAGCTTCCCGGTTACGTGGTCATCCCAGCGCGACTGGGTGATGGACCATGATCCGCTCGCGACGAAAACAGGGTGCATTCACCCTGCTCGAGATGATCGTGGTGCTGCTGGTCGTTTCCTTCATCGGCACGTTGCTCATGCAAGGGTTGAGCTATGCCAGCAAGGCCAACCAGTCCTTGCACCAGAACCTGGGGCGCGGACAGGTCCGGGCGCTGACCTTCGATTGGTTCCGTGATGCGGTGGAGAACCTGGTCGCTCCCGAGGCTGGCGAGGTCCGCTGGCGTTTGCGAGGGGACGAACTCAGTTTCGAGGCCATGTCTGCCGCGGCCCTGGATCGCCGTGCGGGCATCCCGACGCCCTTGGCCTTCCGGCTCGAGCGGCGGGCAGGAGAGGACCGGACCGAGTTGATCTATGTGCGAAGGCTGGAGGACAGTCGCTGGCCCCTCCTGCATCTGCGCGGCGAAGCTCGCTTCCGCTATCTGGACGGTCACGGCCAGTGGCTCCGGGACTGGCCGCCGAGCGCGCAACTGGCCGATACCCTTCCCGAGGCGATGGCACTGACGGCTCCCGAGGAGCGCCTGTTTGTCCTTGTCGCGGTCGCGCTGCCCAGAGCGAGGCCCGCCGAACATGATTTCTGATGGCGCATGCCGACATGCGGCGTCTGCCCGCTCGTCTGGCTTCGTTCTGGTCGGAGTGGTCTGGTTCCTGGCCATCATGACCCTGCTGGCCAGTGCCGCTGTACTCTGGGTCGGGCGCTCGCTGGATGCCACGGAAAACCGGCGCAAGGCGCTGCTTCGTGAGCTGGAGGAGCATGCCTTGCTGGCGCGGGTCCAATGGCTGGTGGCTACCCAGCGCTATACCGTCGCGGGCCTGAGCGTACCGGGAAATGCTGGCGCCGCGCCGAGCAAGGTGGACATGGACACTTCGATCCTGCCCATTGGCGGGGAGCTGCCTCTGGATGGCCGGGAGTTCTGCATGGCCAATGGCTGGTGCATTGCGCTGCTCGATCGCTCCGCGCGCCTCAGTCTTTCCGGCATCGATCCGCGGGTACTGTCCAGGCTGCTGGCGGGGTTGGGGGTTCCCGCCGAGCAGGTGCAGGTCATGGTCGCCCAATGGTTCAGCTATCTCTATCCCGGCGCCGCTCCACGACTGGGTAGCGCCGCGCAAGCCAGCGACAGGTCCTCTCCGGGCCAGGCCCGGCGCCGTCCGTTGCGCTCGGTGATGGAAGTCTTCCGGCTGGAGGCCTGGCGCCCCTGGGAAGCGCATTTGCTCGACGCCGGTTGGCGCGATCTGGTTGCGGCGGACGAGGCGGCGCTGAACATCAACACCGCGGATGCCCGAATCCTGTCTCTTGCCTGGGGACTACCGGAGGACGCTGTCGGCCGACTGCTGCAAGCCCGCTGGCAGCGTCCGTTCACCCGGATGTCGGACCTGCATGACGTCCTCGGGGGGCATGCGAGGCTGGTTCCCGAGGATGGCTGGGCGCGCCTGGCCAGTCCGGTCCTGTCGATTCGGCTCTACCCGCCAGGAGCCGAGCAGGGGACGGAATACGAGGTCCGCTTCAACTCAGAGCACCGCCTGCTGCCACCCTGGCAGCTTCTCTCGAAGAGGTCCGTGAAGATAAATGATCGCTACTCGAATCCTCCGCTGCATCCCGATATCGCCCCCGGGGTTCTTGCCGCCCCGCTTGTGGCAAGGCCGTGGTAAGGATGGCCGGGCGCAGCTTGAGTGGGTACGTAGAGGTACAGGGTTGGCGCGGCGCGCCCCAGCGCAGTGGATCGTGGATCGGGCGTGGTGTGTCTATCGCTGTCTCGATCTCAATCATGTGCCGCGCTCTGACCGGTATCAGGCACTGGCGTTGAAGCTTGCCGCCCTGGCGCCTTTTCGCCGCGCAGGCCATTACGTAGCCTGGCGGGGTGGCCATGCTCTGGTCTGGTTCTGGGATGAGGAGGTCCGGGAGGCCGTTGCCGAAGACTGCGTCGACCAACCTCGGCGTTATCGCTGTATCCCCGAATCCCTCCTGCAGGCTCCCCCTCGGTCGGTCGCGGAAGGCGAGACGGTTCGGCTGCTTCGGGTTCGCTCCGGGCTGGATCTGCAGGTCTGGAGAGATGACTGCCTTGTCCTGAGCCATTTCTTTCCCAGCCCACCCCAGCCAGAACAATGGGTTCGGTTGCTCCGGGGGCTGGCGGGAATACGCATTCCGGAGAGCCTGGTTGCCGAGCCTGGGGAAGCGCTGGGCCGTCCCTGGGCCGTTCCGGCGGCGGAAGCAACGCTGCTGCGATGGGAGCGTTGGTTGCCGCATGGGCTCATAGCCACCCTGTTGCTGGGATGCGGATTCAATCTGGGGGAAGGTTTGTCCTGGTGGTGGGCCGAGCGTGCGCTGCGAACGCAGTACGACCAGCTGAGCGGCCAGGTCTCGCCGATCCTCAGCGCACGCAACCAGGCCTTGCAGACCAATCGGATGGCCACGGAGCTGGGGCGCGCTTTGCAGCATCGCTCGCAGGTGGCGCTGCTGGGACAGGTAGCGGAACTGTTGCCGAAGGACAGTCGGTTGCTCGCCTGGCGCTATCGAGGCTCCGAGCTGGAGTTGCGGATTGGCACCGACAGTGTCGACCCGCGTCTCTATGTGAGGCGTTTCATGGAGTCGGGGAGTTTCGAAGATGTCAGGGTGGAACCTTCGCAGAGCGAGGGGCTATCGCTGAGCCTGGTCCTGCGTACGCCGGGGGAGGGTGCCTGATGTCGGACTTCCAGCGATCACTGCAGTTCCAGGGGCGGAACCTGCAACGACAATGGCAGGAAAAACCACTCTTGCGCATGGCCATCTGGAGCCTGTGCCTGCTGCTGGTTGTGCATCTGGTCATGCTCAGCATGGATTGGAGGGAGGAACGAGGGGAGGAATATCGTCGTCTGGCCGGGGAATGGCTCAAGCTCCAGGACGTTTCCCGGCAGACCGCCTGGCCGGAGCGGGCGATGCAGGCAGAGCAGGTACTGAACCTTCAGCGAGAGCGCTTCTGGCAGGCGCCGAATGCGTCGCAGGCGAGGGCCGATGTGCAGGCCTGGCTGACCGAGCGGGTTCGCCTGGCGGGCGTCCCTGACGCGGAAGTGAGCGTACTGCTTCCTCGCGGCTTCGAGAAGCAAGGGACGATCGCGCGTATCGAGGCCCAGGTTCGCGGGCAGTTGCAGCCAGCCTCGTTCAGTCGGTTGTTGCAGGATATAGAAGCGGAGCAGCGGCAAGTATCGGTGGAGTTTCTGGAACTGAACAATATGTCGTCGCCCATGCTCAATCTACAATTGTCGTTCCTGTTCGTAGCGGCCTATTGAAGCGGATGCGGATCGGGCAGCACCCGTTTGCTGGAAGAGTTCGGCGGAGGGCGGTGCCCTTCGATGGAGCGAGTTGCCGCCAGGCGGCCGGGAAACCGAATCCGCTCGGGACGCCTGCGATTCGGCTCTCCGGCCCGCCATTGTCGCATTCGCGCAGCGAAGAACGGCCAGTCTGGTCCGGCCTGTAAACAAGTGCAAAATTTTACTTCATGGTCGGCTTGGCACTCCGAGCCGGCTCGTCCATGCTGGAGCACAACTTTCCCATGGATACCATTGCCATGAAGTTCCTGCTGCCCCTGCTGCTGTTATTCCCGCTTTCCGCTCTCGCCGACGACAAGGACTACGACCAATGCATACTCGACTACCAACGCACGGCGAAGAGCGGGGTGGCGGTTCACTTCATCACCCAGGCCTGCGACAAGTTGTATAACGACGGCTCCTTCCTGCTGTCGCGGGAAAAGGCTTATTACGAGTGTCTGCTGGAGAACCTGCCGGGGGTGGAGAACAACCTGGCGGCGCAGAAGATCAGGAGCGCTTGCGAATCGAAGTCGCAGAATTGATCTGGCGAGGAGGGGAGCGAAAGTAGCCAGTGGGGTTTCCGACGGCATCGGCAGGATGCCGTCGGGAAAACCGGCTTAGCGTTGCAGCCAGGATTCGACGGTTTCGGAACCGTACTGTTCTTTCCAGGCTTTCAGAACCTTGTGGTTGCCGCCCTTGGTTTCGACGACTTCACCGTTGTTCGGGTTCTTGTAGACTTTCAGGGCGCGGGCACGGCGCTGCGGAGCGGCGCTGACGGTGACCGGAGCCTTGGGGTCGAGGATGGCGATGATGTTGTGCAGGGTCATGCCGTACTTGTCCATCAACGCCTGCAACTTGTCCTTGAATTCCAGTTCCTGCTTCAGGCTGCTGTCGCTTTTCAGCTTTTCCAGCAGGGCCAGTTGCTCCTGAAGTTTGCGCTCTGCCTCGCGGAACTCGGCAAGTTTGGACATTCGTTTCACTCCCGTTCTAAAAATATGGTGCTGGGTTTTGGTGCATTTATAGTGGCTTTACGGACTTTCCGTGTCCGCGGCAAAGGATAAGTCTTTATCTACTGGAAGAACAATATAGTTGCACGGTTTTATTGACTAACGGACTGTGGGGACAGCTTGCCGGATGTTTCCCGGAAGAATATGAAACCTTTATGTCCGTGGGGATAATGCTTCGTACAACCCATGGGAGAGAGATGGCAGAACGGGCCCGTTGTGTGGAAGCCCGTTTTAGAGCAGATGGCGAAGCGCCAGGGGAGAGTCGGGCGAATCAATCGCCCCGATATTCGCAACCGCTGGTGCAAGTTTCGTGGACGCGGACCTTGGAGAGTTCCGGCAACAGCGGCTTGAGTTGTTGCCAGATCCAGCGGCAGAGGTTTTCGCTGGTGGGGTTTTCCAAGCCTGGAATATCGTTCAGATAATTGTGGTCGAGTTGCTCGTAGATCGGCTTGAAGATCGCCTTGATTTCCGCGAAGTCGCGGATCCAGCCGGTATGCGGATCGACCTCGCCTTCGATGTGGATGGCGACACGGAACGAGTGGCCGTGCAGGCGCCCGCATTTGTGGCCTTCGGGGACGTGGGGCAGGCGATGGGCGGATTCGAAGGTGAATTCTTTGAAGAGTTCCACTGTAGTGCGCTCTGGATCGGGGTTATCGGACAACCGGAATGGGGGCGCCATGGTAGCAGGTTTGCGCGCCGGACCCGGTCTGCTCCGACCGGGCGGTCGTTCACCTGAGTTGCAGGCGGCGCGCCAGGCGCGCCAGGTTGGCGCGATCCAGGCCCAGCTCGCGTGCAGCCGAGGCCCAGCTTCCCTGGTGACGGGCCAGGCAGTCCTGGATCAGGTGGCGTTGGTAGGCGTCGGTGGCCGCGCGCAACGAGTGACCGGTCGTTGGCGCGGCGGGCGCGGGCTCGACCACGCTGCGAGGTGGCGCGGGGGTTTCCGCGGGCAGGTCGAGATCCTGCCGATGCAGGGTGACGATCCGCGACCACTCCGGATTGTGGCCGAGGGCCTTGAGCGAGGCGCGGCCGACCAGGTGCTCGAGTTCGCGCACGTTGCCCGGCCAGCGATAGTCGAGGAGCGCGGCCTGGGCCTCGTGGTCCAGGCGCAGGCTGCGCAGTCCCAGGCGCGGTCGGTTTTCCTCGAGGAAGTAGCCGGCCAGCAGGAGGATATCGCGGCCGCGCTCGCGCAGCGGCGGCACGCGCAAGGGATAGACGCTGAGGCGATGGTAGAGATCGGCGCGGAAGCGCCCGGCACGTACTTCCTCGGCCAGGTCGCGGTTGGTGGCTGCGATCAGGCGTACGTCGACGCGGTGCTCGCGATCGGAGCCGACCCGCTGCAACTGCCCGCTCTGCAGCACGCGGAGCAGCTTGGCCTGCACCGCCAGCGGCAACTCGCCGACCTCGTCGAGGAACAGGCTGCCGCCGTCGGCCAGTTCGAACTTGCCGCGCCGTTCGTTGACCGCGCCGGAGAAGGCGCCGCGCACATGGCCGAACAATTCGCTTTCCACCAGGGTCTCGGGCAGCGCGGCGCAGTTGAGACTGATCATCGGCTTGCCGCTGCGCATGGAATGCCGGTGGATGGATTGCGCCACCAGTTCCTTGCCGACCCCGGTCTCGCCGGTGATCAGTACGCTCAGGTCGCTGTTGGCGACCAGGCGGATTTCTTCCAGCAGCGCCTTGTGCGCGGCGCTCTGGCCGATCATTTCCCGTGGCCGCTCGCCAGCGGCTTCGAGATAGGCCTCGGCGCGCTGGTGCTCGTCCTCGGCGCGGCGGGTCAGGTCGCGCATCCGCTCGCTGGCCTTGACCGTGGCGGCGGCGAGGCTGGCGAAGGCCTCCAGGGTATCCAGGTCGGCGCTGGCGAAGCGCGACGGATCGAGGGTATCCAGGGTCAGCAAGCCCCAGGGCTGGTCGTCGAGGTACAGCGGACAGCCCAGGCAATCATGGATTTCCAGGTGGCCGTGGAGGCCTTCCACCAGACCGTCGTAGGGATCGGGCAGGCCGCAGTCGGCGGGGAAGCGGGTCGGCCCGCGGCGCTCCAGGAGAGCCTCGAGGCGCGGATGTTCGCCGACCCGGAAGCGCCGGCCGAGGGTGTCCGGGCTGAGGCCGTCCACCGCCAGCGGGATCAGGTATTCGCCGTCCAGGCGCAGCAGCGCGGTGGCGTCGCAGGGCAGCAGGTCGCGCAGGGCCTGGAGCAGGCGGCGGTAGCGTTCGTCTTCCGGCAGGTCGCGGGACAGGTCGGCAACCAGCGGGATCAGGGTGGCAAGCAAGGGATTGGTGGTCATTTCGACCTCTTTGCAGTCCTAATGACTCTGAATGGTTGCAGTCATTATGACCTATGCCGGCCTGCAAGGCCCGTGAATTCTGGTAGTTTGCCTTGGCACGCTTCCTGAAATGCTTCGAGGTGAAACAAAACCTTGCATGCGTCAGGAGTCATCTATGTTGTCCAATGCCCAACGTGCCCTCATCAAAGCCACCGTACCGCTGTTGGAGACCGGCGGTGAAGCGCTGATCACCCATTTCTACCGCACCATGCTCGGCGAGTACCCCGAGGTTCGCCCGCTGTTCAACCAGGCCCACCAGGCCAGCGGCGACCAGCCGCGGGCGCTGGCCAATGGCGTGCTGATGTACGCCAGGCACATCGACCAGTTGCAGGAACTCGGCCCGCTGGTGGCCAAGGTGGTGAACAAGCATGTCTCCCTGCAGGTGTTGCCCGAACACTATCCGATCGTCGGCACTTGCCTGTTGCGGGCGATCCGCGAGGTCCTCGGCGAACAGATCGCCACCGACGAAGTCCTCGAAGCCTGGGGCGCGGCCTACCAGCAACTGGCCGACCTGCTGATCGAGGCCGAGGAGTCGGTGTATGCCGCCAGCGCCCAGGCCGATGGCGGCTGGCGCGGCGTGCGGCGCTTTCACGTGGCACGCAAGCAGGCGGAGAGCGAGGAAATCACCTCGTTCTACCTGGAGCCGGTGGACGGCCAGCCGCTGCTGGCGTTCCAGCCGGGACAGTACATCGGCCTGCGGCTGGACATCGACGGCGAGGAAGTGCGCCGCAACTATTCGCTTTCCGCTGCCAGCAACGGCCGCGAATACCGCATCAGCGTCAAGCGCGAGGCGGGTGGACGGGTCTCCAATCACCTGCATGACCGGGTCGCCGAGGGCGACGAGCTGGATCTGTTTCCGCCGGCTGGCGATTTCGTCCTGCGTGACAGCGACAAGCCGCTGGTGCTGATCACCGCCGGCGTCGGCATCACCCCGGCCCTGGCCATGTTGCAGGAAGCGCTGCCGCAGGCGCGGCCGATCCGCTTCATCCATTGCGCCCGGCATGGCGGCGTGCATGCCTTCCGCGACTGGATCGAAGACGTGTCGGCGCAGCACGAGCAGGTCGAGCACTTCTTCTGCTATAGCGAACCGCGCGCCGGCGACAGTGCCGACGCCGAGGGATTGCTGAGCCGCGAGAAACTGGCCGACTGGTTGCCGCAGGAGCGCGACCTGGACGCCTACTTCCTCGGACCCCGGCCTTTCATGGCGCAGGTCAAGCGCCACCTGGCCGACCTCGGCGTACCCTCGCAGCAATGCCACTACGAGTTCTTCGGTCCGGCCGCCGCGCTGGACGCCTGAAGCGACGGGCCGGCGCGAGGTGCGTCGGCCCTTTTCGGAAAAAGGAGATCGAGATGAACGCTCTGTTCGATTGTCCACGGCGGGTGCTGCGGATCGGTCACGGGCTGCTGGCGGCCGGCCTGGCGCTGCTCGTCGCCGGCGTGATCGCCGCCTATTTCCTCGACCGCTACCTGAACATGCCGGCGCTGGTGTTTTCCCATGCGCTGGTGATCCTCGGCCCGACCCTGTTGAAGATTGGCTACGTGATGCGCCTGAGCGCGCTGTTCCGCATGCGTCGACCCGGTTGGGAGGTCTGCTGTGCAAGTGCTTGATCGTTCCAGGCTGATGGCCATACCGCCGATCTGGCGCCTGGGCTTCCGCCCGTTCTTCCTCGGCGGCGCGCTGTTCGCGGTGCTCGCCATCGCGCTCTGGCTGGCGGCGCTGGCCGGGCTCTGGAGCGGCTGGCAACCGGTCGGAGGCTGGCTGGCCTGGCATCGTCACGAAATGCTCTTCGGTTTCGGTGTGGCGATCATCGCCGGCTTCCTGTTGACCGCCGTGCAGACCTGGACCGGCGTACCCGGCCTGCAGGGCAAACCCCTGGCCCTGCTCGCCGGGCTCTGGCTGGCGGCGCGCCTGGCCTGGCTATTCGATGCGCCGCTGGCGCTGCTGCTGGTGCTGCAACTGAGCTTCCTGCCGCTATTGGCCTGGGCTATCGGTCGCAGCCTGTGGCGGGTGCGGCAGAGGCGCAATTACCCGGTGGTGGGCCTGTTGCTGCTGTTGACCCTGGCCGACGCCCTGGTCCTGCTCGGCCTGTTCGAGGGCAACGACGACTGGCAACGGCGTGCCTCCATCGCCGCGCTATGGCTGATCGCCGGAATGATGAACCTGATCGGCGGGCGGGTGATCCCGTTCTTCACCCAGCGCGGTCTCGGCCGTCAGCAGCAGGTGCCGGCGATCGCCTGGCTGGACAATGGCATCCTGCTGGGCTGCGTGCTGGTGGCGCTGCTCACCGCCGCGGGCGTCACGGCGCAGCCGACGCCCTGGCTTGCAGGACTGTTCGCCGCCCTCGGCGGTGCGCAACTGTGGCGCCTGTGGCGTTGGCGCGATCGCGGCATCTGGCAGGTGCCGTTGCTCTGGTCACTGCACCTGGCGTATTTCTGGATCGCCGTGGCGCCGCTCGGCATGGCGCTCTGGAGCCTGGGCCTGGCGCTGGCGCCGAGCCAGGCGCTGCACGCGCTGGCGGTGGGCGGCATGGGCGGGTTGATCCTGGCGATGCTGGCACGGGTCACTCTCGGCCATACCGGTCGCGCGCTGCAACCGCCGGCAGCGATGCCCTGGGCTTTCGCCCTGCTCAATCTCGGCTGCGCGGCGCGGGTGTTCCTGCCCAGCCTGTTGCCGGCGAACTGGGCGCTGCCCCTGGCAGGCGGACTGTGGGCGATGGCGTTCCTGCTATTCGCCTGGTGCTACGCGCCGATGCTGTGTCGTCCGCGGGTCGACGGCCATCCCGGTTGATCAGGGGGCTTGCCGCAGACGCCGCAGCTCCTGGTTCAGCCAGTCGGCGGAGTTGCGCGTCTGCCCGGCGCAGCGCACCTGGTAGGGCTTGCCGCTGAGGCTGCTCTGGGTCGCGGCGCGCTCGATGAAGTCCTCGCTGCTGGCGACCAGATCCTTGCGCTCCAGGTAGTCGAGCTTCTTCTGCAGGTGGGCGCGGGCTTCCGCGGCCGGGTATTCGCTGCCGTTGCGGATGAAGGTGCAGCCGCTGTCTTCAACAAAGCTCAGCAAGCGGCCGATCTCCTGGCTCGCCTGCGGGGAGGGCGCGGCCAGCGCCGGCAGGCTCGAGGCCAGCAGCCAACAGGCGGCGCAGGTAGTCCGCCAGGTAATCGTGAAAGCGCGCATCGTTCCAGTACTCCATGTGGCTCAACGGGGTGTGCCGCTTGTACCAGGGACCGACCGGCAGGGCGAGGTCCTCGTGGACGACCGCGGTGTAGTTCTGCAACGGCCGCAGCGGATACCCGAGCGGATCGGCCGGCGCGTAGACGTTCAGCCAGCGTGCCTGCTGGCGGATGGCCGGGGGCAGGCAGTGGCCGGGAAAGCGGATCGGACAGACCTTCTCGTAGGCGAAGGTGAACAGCGGGATGTTGCAACCGAAGGTGACCAGCCCGGCCAGGGTTTCCAGGCCGAGGAAGGGGTCGATCGAGCAACTCGGCGTGCGGTTGAGTTTCTGCTGGTCCCAGATGAAGTTGGATACGATGTGCCCGCCCAGGGAGTGGGCGAGGATCACCAGCGGCGTCTGCGGCCCGACCTTCGCGCGCAGGGCCATGATCCCGCTGCGCACGTGCTGGTGGACCTGCTGGTAGGTGGTGTCGTAGGCGGCGCTGACCTTGCGGTAGCCGCTGGCGTCGCCGAGGAACAGCGTCACCGCCCGGCGCAGCCAGCGCCAGCCCAGCGGCTCGCGCTCGATGCGCTTGAGGTAGTCCAGCTCGCGGGCGTCCAGCACGCTGGCCCAGTACAGGCTCTGGAAGGCCACCTCGCCGGCTTCCGCGCCGAGACGTCGGCGCAGCGCCGCCACCAGTTCGCGGGCGTAGCTGTGCAGACCGTCCTCGTCGCGGCTATCGGGCTGGTCGCCGATGCCGTGGATCAGCGCTACGGCCAGTTTCATGCAGGATCCTTCTCGTCGGTGGCGGCTCAGTCCAGCGCTTGCAGGCGTTCGCCGAGCCGGCCGCCGTCGACCAGTTCGAGGAATTCGTCGCCGAGCCTGCGGCTTTCCGCCATCGCCTGGCGCCAGTAGCGCTCGCGGCCGTCGTCGTCGCCGAGGTAGCGGGTGAAGTCCTTGCGGTCCGGCAGCTTGGCGTGCGGCAGGCGCGCCAGGTACTCGCGCGACGGCGCCAGCAGCAGCACGTCCTGCAGGCGCCCGGCGTCGCCACGGCGCCAGGGCAAGCCCTTGTCGAACCAGCCGGGGATCACCTTGTCGGTGAAGTGCGGGTAGAGCACCACGCCGCGGTCCTCGTAGGGCAGGTCGAGATGGTAGTCGAGCAGGCCGCCGTCGCGGTAGGTGCCGGGGCCGGCGCCAGGCAGGTCGCGGACGCCTTCCATGACCATCGGGATCGAGCCGGAGGCGAGCAGCGCCTGGCGCAGGTTGCCGCCGTCCAGGTGCAGGTAGCGCGACGGGAAGTCGGTCAGCGTGGCCAGCGGCGGCGCCTGGCGGGCGTCATGCAGGATCACCCGTTCGAAGTGGCGGTGCAGGTGGCGGCGGCCGATCAGGTTGTCGCGGATCACCGAGGACAGCCCCAGGCCGAGGCTGGCCTTGTGGTCGTGGGCGAGGCGCCCGTGGCTCTTCACCACCACCACGTTGAGGCGGTACAGCGGGTTGTCGAGGATCCGCGCGTCCTGGCCGGCGAGCAGGTCGTCGAGCATCGCCGCGCACTTGCGCGAGACTTCGGCGATGCTCACGCCTTTGGGAAAACGCTGCCGGGTGTACAGCTCGCCGAGGCGGGTGAGGCCGGCCACGGCGTCGGGCAGGCAGGCGCTGGCGAAGCGCCAGGAACCGATGGAGGCGCCGATCAGCGAGCGTTCGCGCGGGGCGCGCGGCAGCCACTCGCCGAAGATCGCCAGGTCCAGTCCCTGGATGCCCAGCGCCTTTGGCCCGCCGGCGGCACCGGGGACGATGCCGACGTCGGTCGGCTGCAGGCCGCGCTCGCGGATGCGGGCGAGGGCGCGGCGACCGGCCTTGAGGGTCAGTGCGGGGGACTTGATCTGGATGGCTGGCATGCTGGTCTTCTCCCTTGCGGACCGGCGATTATAGGACGAGTTGTCGCAGGACCAAGCGCTTTCGAACGCCGGCGAGCCCCATCGCAGAGGCTTTCCGTTACCCTATGGCGCGCCCCGGCCATGTCCTTGCGGCAAATTCAGCTTCAATTAAGAGCGCCCGGTTAATCTGCAAACCGTCGAAAGCAACACGATTGATTCCCACGGAGAGATTCCCATGAAGAAACTGACTGCCCTGTTCGCCGCCACCGCCATCGCCCTGACTGCCGGCCTGGCCCAGGCCCGCGACCTCGGCCCGGACGAGGCGCTGAAGCTGCGTGACGCCGGGACCATCAAGTCCTTCGAAGAGCTGAACAAGAACGCCATCGCCAAGCATCCCGGCTCGAGCGTCCACGATACCGAGCTGGAAGAGGAATACGGCCGCTACATCTACCAGGTCGAGTTGCGCGACCCGCAGGGCGTGAAGTGGGACCTGGAGCTGGATGCCGCTACCGGCGCCGTGCTCAAGGACCACCAGGACGACTGATGAAGTGGCTCATGCGCTACGCCGGGATCGTCGCACTGGTCCTGGCGGTCATCAGCCTCGAGGCGATGGCGCGCGACCTGGACCAGGACGAGGTCCTGCGCCTGCGCCAGGACGGTGTGATACAGCCGCTCGAATCCCTCATGCAGGAAGCCCTGGGGCGTTACCCCGGGGCGCGCCTGCTGGAGGTCGAGCTGGAAGAGGAAGACGACGTCTATGTCTACGAGGTGGAACTGCTCACCCGCGACGGCGTCGTGCGTGAACTGGAACTGGATG
This sequence comes from Pseudomonas sp. HMSC067G02, assembly GCF_001813485.1. Lineage (NCBI taxonomy): Bacteria > Pseudomonadati > Pseudomonadota > Gammaproteobacteria > Pseudomonadales > Pseudomonadaceae > Pseudomonas > Pseudomonas sp. HMSC067G02. The sequence continues at coordinate 240,746 of NZ_KV812700.1, read as the reverse complement.
CCCGCAACGGCCGCATCCTGAAGGACGAGGAAGACGACTGATGCGGTTGCTGCTGGTTGAGGATCACGTTCCCCTGGCCGACGAACTGATGGCCAGCCTGACCCGCCAGGGCTACGCGGTGGACTGGCTGGCCGACGGCCGCGACGCGGCGGTGCAGGGCGCCAGCGAGCCCTACGACCTGATCATCCTCGACCTCGGCCTGCCCGGGCGCCCCGGCCTGGAGATACTCCAGGAGTGGCGTGGGCTGGGACTCGCGACTCCGGTGCTGATCCTCACCGCGCGCGGTTCCTGGGCCGAACGCATCGATGGCCTCAAGGCCGGTGCCGACGACTACCTGACCAAGCCGTTCCATCCGGAAGAGTTGGCCTTGCGCATCCAGGCCCTGTTGCGCCGCGCCCATGGGCTGGCCAACCAGAGCCAGCTGGAGGCCGCTGGGCTGCGCCTGGACGAGCAGCGCCAGTGCGTGTGCCTGAACGGCGCCGACGTCGACCTGACCGCCGCCGAATTCCGCCTGCTGCGCTATTTCATGCTGCACCCCGGCCAGGTCCTGTCCAAGGGGCACCTGGCCGAGCATCTGTACGACGGCGAGACCGAACGCGATTCCAATGTCATCGAGGTCCACGTCAACCACTTGCGGCGCAAGCTCGGCCGCGAGGTGATCGAGACCCGCCGTGGCCAGGGCTACCGCTACGCCGGGGTGGCCGCCGGATGAGGTCGATCCAGCGGCGCCTGAGCGTCGGCCTGTTCGCGGTGCTGCTGGTGGTCGGGCTGGTCCTCGCGCAGACCGGCCTGTGGCTGTTCGACCAGGGCCTGCGGCGCTATTTCGCCGGCAACCTGCGCGAGGAGGCGGAGAACCTGCTGGTGGCCATGGTGCGCGGGCCGAACGGCATGCAACTGGACGAGCAACGCCTCAACCCGGCGTTCCAGCGCCCGTATTCCGGGCGCTATTTCGTCATCGAGCTGGAAAAGGACACCTGGCGCTCACGCTCCCTGTGGGACAGCGAGCTGGAGGTGCCGCACAAGAAAGGGCTGGTGCAGGGCCTGGTCGATGGGCCCGAGGAGCAGCGACTGCTGGTGTTCCGCGGCCACTACAAGCGCATGGGCCAGAAGCTGCGGATCGTGGTGGCGCAGGACTATACGCCGATCCTGGAAAGCTTCGCCCGCGTGCAGTGGATGGGTCTGGGCGCCGGCGCCCTGGCGCTGCTCCTGGTATTGCTGTTGCAGCGCCTGACCGTGCGTCGTTCGCTGCGTCCGCTGGAGGAGGTGCGCCTGCAGATCGCCCAGCTGCAGCAGGGCCAGCGTAGCCAACTGGACAACCAGGCTCCCGAGGAGCTGGAGCCGCTGGTGGAGCAGATCAACCACCTGCTGGCGCACACCGAGGAGACCCTGAAGCGTTCGCGCAACGCCCTGGGCAACCTCGGTCACGCCCTGAAGACGCCGCTGGCGGTGCTGGTCAGCCTCGCCGAGCGCGAGGAGATGGCGCGCCAGCCGGAGTTGCAACAGGTCCTGCGCGAACAGCTGGAACAGATCCAGCAGCGCCTCGGTCGCGAGTTGGGCAAGGCGCGCCTGGTCGGCGAAGCGCTGCCTGGCGCACATTTCGATTGCGCCGAGGAGTTGCCGTCGCTGTGCGACACCCTGCGCCTGATCCACGGCCCGCACCTGCGGGTGAGCTGGAGCGCGCCACCGGGGCTGCGCCTGCCATGGGACCGCGAGGACCTGCTGGAGATGCTCGGCAATCTGCTGGACAACGCCTGCAAGTGGGCCGATAGCGAAGTCCGCCTGACTGTCGCGCAGGGCGAGGGCATGGTCCGCCTGAAGGTCGACGATGACGGCCCCGGCATCCTCCCCGACCAGCGCCAGGCGGTGCTCGAGCGGGGTACCCGGCTCGACGAACAGGTCAGCGGCCATGGCCTGGGCCTGGGCATCGCGCGCGACATCGCCGAGGCCTGCGGTGGCCGCCTGAGTCTCGAAGACAGCCCGCTGGGCGGCCTGCGAGTGAGCATCGAGTTGTCGTTGCAGAAGAGCGGCCGCGCCGCCAGGGCTTAACAGTTCTTCACCATTTGCCGACAGTCCCGGCAAGATTTCCTCCTGCGCTTTCCCTAGCATCCCGGGCTTCTTGCAAGGAGGTCTTGGACGATGAAACGGCGGACGGGTACGGGCCGCTGGCGCTGGGCGCTGATGCTGCCGGTGCTGGTGTTCCTGTTGGGCGAGTCCAGTGGACAGCGAGAGGAGGGGCGGTCGCCGCGGTTACCCGCGCAGGCTCGCTACGAGCAGGCCGTGGAAAACGCGTTGCGCAGCGAGCGCGGCGAGCCGCGACAGGCCGGGACAGCGGCAGCGAAGGTGGCCGAGACGGGAGCCCCGGCGCGTCTGCGTGGCTGGCTGCGCTCGCTGGCCCGCCTGGCGATCTGGGGGACCTACGGCCCCCCGGCGCTATTCAGGCCGTGAACGGTCAGGCCTTGAACTGTTCCATCAGGCCCTGCTGGTGGTTGGCCAGGCGGTTCAGCGACTGACTGACCTGGGCCGATTCCTCGGCCTGGCTCGACAGCGACTCGGTGACGTCGCGGATCGCCGCGACATTGCGGTTGATCTCCTCGGCTACCGAGCTCTGTTCCTCGGCGGCGCTGGCGATCTGTAGATTCATGTCGTTGATCACCGTCACCGCCTCGCCGATCCGTTGCAGCGCGGCCACCGCTTCATCCACCTGCTCGACGCTGCCTTGGGCCTGGCGATGGCTGCCGTGCATGGCGTCGACCACGTCGCGGGTGCCCTGTTGCAGGCCTTCGATCACCCCGCGGATCTGTTCCACCGAGTCCTGGGTGCGCCGGGCGAGGTTGCGCACTTCGTCGGCGACCACCGCGAAGCCGCGGCCGGCGTCGCCGGCGCGGGCCGCCTCGATGGCCGCGTTGAGCGCCAGCAGGTTGGTCTGCTCGGCGATGGCGCGGATCACTTCCAGCACCGAACCGATTTCCTCGCTGCTGCTGGCCAGTTGCTCGACCTGGCCCATGGCGCTGGTCAGGTTGGCGGCCAGGCTGTCGATGCCCTGGGTGGTGCGGTCGATCAGCGCCAGGCCGTCGCGGGTCGCCTGGTCGGCACCGCGCGCGGCGTCGGCGGCCTGGGCGGCGCTACGGGCGACGTCCTGGGCAGTGGCGGTCATCTCGTGGGATGCGGTGGCGACCTGGTCGATCTCGCGGAACTGCTGCTGCATGCCGGCGCTGGTCTGGCTGGAAATCGCCGCCGACTGGTCGGCGGTACTGCGCGCATCGCGCACCGAGACCTTCACGTCGCGGATGATCGGCTGCAGCTTGTCGAGGAAACGGTTGAACCAACCGGCCAGTTCGCCCAGCTCGTCGCGCCCGGTGTGCGGCAGACGCTGGGTCAGGTCGCCTTCGCCGCTGGCGATGTCGCGCAGCATGTGGGCGACGCCGAGGATCGGCCGGGTTACGCCGCGGGCGGTCAGCCACAGCACCAGCAGGCCGAGCACCGCGGCGCCGAGGCCGAGGCCCAGTTCGACCCAGGTGCCTTCGCGGCGCATGTCGTCCAGTTGCCGCTCCAGCGCCAGGGCCGGGCCGAGCAGGGCGCTCTTCGGCACTTCGAGGAGCACGCCCCAGGGCTTGGCGCCGGGAATCGGCTGCAACGGTTGCAGCACCTTGAGGTCGTCGTTCTCGTTGAACAATTGGCTCTTGCCGGCGGCCAGCAGTTGCAGGAGTTCGCCGGCGTGCTGCGGATCCGCCTTGGCCAGGTTCTTGCCGAGCAGGCCGGCGTCGCGGCTGTTGCCGGCGAACAGCCCGGCCGGGCTGAGGATGCCGACCTGGCCAACGCCGTCGTAGAGTTCGCGGTTGCCCTGTTCGCTGAGCGCCTGCAGATTGCTCAGGTTGATGTCCAGGCCCATCACGCCGATCACCTTGCCATCCAGTTCGAGGGGGAAGGCGATGCTGGTCATCAGCAGTTGGCGCTCGCCGACCTTGTCGAAGTAGGGATCGAGCACGCAGGGTTGAGCGCTTTCCTTCGGGCAGGTGTACCAGGCGTTGTAGGCCGCGCCGCTGGGCCCGCTGCTGGTGTCGGCGAGTTCGGACTCGACCATCGACTCGGACTCCAGCTGTCCCGGCGTGGCCTGCGCCCAGTACAGGGAGAAGCGTCCCTTGTCGTTGCTGCCCAGGGCGGGCTGGTCGACGAACAGTTCGTCCTTGCCGTCCAGTGCGTTGGGTTCGAAGACCACGTACAGGCCGAGCACCTCGGGATTGGCGGCGAGCGCGGTGCGCACCTGGCGGGTCAGGTCTTCGCGCAGGTCGTAGGCGTCGAGGAAGCGCTTCTGCGCCTGGTCGCGGAGGAACAGGATCTGCCGGGAGAAACCCTTGCCGTACTGGAAGGCATCCATGAAATAGCGCTGGATGCGCAACGCCTGCAATTCCCCGCGGGCTTCCAGGCGCAGGCGCGCCGATTCGTCGAGCATCTGCGTACTGGCGCCTTTCACCAGTACGCTGCTGTGCTGCATGCGGTAGACCGAAAGGCCGACCAGCAAGGCGACCACGCCGAGCAGGCAGAGGCCTGCCAGCAGGGTGATCTTCCATTGGATGGACAGGCGGCGAAGGAACATGGGAGGGGTCCTTGTACGAAGAAACTGCGGGGGCCCAAGGCTTATCGGCAGGGCTCGCCCATTCTTGACGACGGTTCGTTCGCTGGCGCCGGATTGCCGTCGTGCGGCGAATCGCACGCAAGAACCGTGCACAACGGTTTATAGCCAGGCGACATTCGCCCATGCGCGGCTTTGACAGGCGGGGATGGCTGTAGCAGAGTACGCCCCTTTTTTCGGTCGCAGGCGGCCGGGTTCGTTTCATTTGCAAGGAGTTCAACGATGAACGCAGTGGTGCTGGCGGTCGCACTGATGCTCGTCCTCAGCCTTTGCCGTGTGCATGTCGTGCTGGCGCTGATCATCGGCGCGGTGGTCGGCGGACTGTTCGGTGGCCTAGGCCTGGAGGGGACTCTCAAGGCCTTCAACGGCGGCCTCGGCGGCGGCGCCACGGTGGCCCTGTCGTACGCCATGCTCGGCGCCTTCGCCGTGGCCATCGCTCGCTCCGGCGTGGCCCATGCGCTGGCCGACAAGGTCCTGGCGCTGCTCGGCCGGCACGACGAGCAGGGCAAGGGCGCCGGTGCGTTCAAGTGGATCCTGGTCGGCCTGCTGCTCTGCGTGGCGGTATCCTCGCAGAATATCCTGCCGATCCACATCGCCTTCATCCCGCTGCTGGTGCCGCCGCTGCTCTATGTGCTGAGCAAGCTGCAGATCGACCGGCGATTGATCGCCTGCGTCATCACCTTCGGCCTGATCACCCCGTACATGTTCCTGCCGGTGGGCTTCGGCAACATCTTCCTCAATGAAATCCTGCTGGCCAACGTGGCGCGCAACGGCGTCGACGTCAGCGGGATCAACGTCACCCACGCCATGTTCATCCCGGCCCTGGGCATGCTCGCCGGGTTGCTCATCGCGGTGCTGTTCAGCTACCGCCGCAAGCGCGTCTACGACTTGCAGCGGATCGAGCAGGCCGAACGCGTCGATGTCAGCTATAGCCCGAAAAGCCTGGCGGTGGCCGGGGTCTCCATCGTCGCCGCGTTCGTCGTGCAGCTGTGGCTGGACTCGATGATCATCGGCGCGCTGGTCGGTTTCGTGGTCTTCTCGCTGTCCGGCGTGGTGCGCTGGAAGGAGACCGACGACCTGTTCACCGAAGGCATGAAGATGATGGCCACCATCGGTTTCATCATGATCGCCGCGGCCGGTTTCGCCGAGGTGATGAAGGCCACCGGCGAGGTGCAGAGCCTGGTCGACGCCTCGGTGGCCTGGATCGGCAACAGCAAGGCGGTCGGCGCCATGCTGATGCTGCTGGTCGGCCTGCTGGTCACCATGGGCATCGGCTCGTCGTTCTCCACCGTGCCGATCATCGCCGCGATCTTCGTCCCGCTGGCGGTGCAACTGGGCTTCAGCCCGCTGGCCATCGTCAGCATCGTCGGCACCGCCGGCGCGCTGGGGGATGCAGGTTCTCCGGCGTCGGACTCGACCCTCGGGCCGACCTCCGGGCTCAACGTCGACGGCCAGCACAATCACATCTGGGACACCGTGGTGCCGACCTTCCTGCACTACAACCTGCCGTTGCTGGTGTTCGGCTGGGCCGCCGCGATGTTGCTCTGAGTCCCATTTCGGGCGGTCGCCTGACGGAATGTCGGGCCGGCCGCTTAAGCTTCCGACGGGATTGCCGATGAAACGGGAATCCCGTTTTTTATTGGGCGTCATGCTAGGAGTTGATGATGCGTCTGACCCTGAAATCCAAAGTCCTCCTGCTGGCCATGGTGCCGGTGCTGCTCTTCGCCCTGGTGCTCAGCGGCGGAGCGGTGCTGATCCTGAAAAAACAGGCTGATACCGAAGTCAAGGATACCCGCGAGCGCCTGCTCGGCGACCGTCGTGCCGAACTCGAGCACTATGTGCAGATCGCCATGGGCAGTATCCAGGCCGAGTACGACCGCTCGGCCAACGGCGACCTGAACGCCCGCGCCGAGGCCATTGCGCGCCTGTCGAAGGTCAAGTACGGCAAGGACGGCTATATCTTCGGCTACGACTCCCAGGTGGTGCGCCTGTTCCGTGGCGACAGCCCGGTGGACGTCGGCAAGAGCTTCCGCGACCGCCGCGATCCCAGCGGCGTCTACCTCAACCGCGAACTGGTGGAGGCAGGCAAGAACGGCAGCCACTACGTGACCTATACCTCGCCGCTGCCAGGTAACGAAAGCGTCATGGTGCCGAAGCTGTCGTACACCCTGTACCTGCCGAAGTGGGACATGGTGATCGGCTCGGCGATCAACCTCGACGGCGTCGAGGCCCAACTGGTGGAGATCAAGCAAGCCATCGACGAGCGTATCGGCACCCTGATCGCCAGCATCGTGGCGATCGCCGGGGTCCTCCTGGTGGTCCTGCTGGTGATCGGCCTGGCGGTGGCCAACGCGATGCTGCGTCCGCTGCACCAGATCCGCCAGAACCTCGACGACATCGCCGCCGGCGAGGGCGACCTGACCCGCCGCCTGCCGGTGACCAGCCACGACGAGCTGGGCGAGCTGGCCGGTTCCTTCAACCGCTTCGTCGAGAAGATCCACGGTCTGGTGCGGCAGATCGCCGGGATGACCGGCGACCTCAAGCAACTGGTGGAGCAGATGTCGGCCCAGGCCGAGCGTTCCGAGCAGGCCATGGAGCGCCAGCGCCACGAGACCGATCAGGTCGCCACCGCGATCAACGAGATGTCCGCCGCCGCCCATGAAGTGGCGCAGAGCGCCCAGCGCGCCGCCGAGGCCGCGCAGCAGACCGACCACGAAGGCCAGGCGGCCAAGCGCGTGGTGGACGGCAGCATCGAGCGCATCCACGCGCTGGTGGACGAGATCCGCGACAGCGGTTCCTCGCTGGACAGCCTGCAACAGGACGTGCAGTCGATCGTCAGCGTGCTCGGGGTGATCCGCTCCATTGCCGAACAGACTAACCTGCTGGCGCTCAACGCGGCCATCGAGGCGGCCCGTGCCGGCGAGGCCGGACGTGGCTTCGCGGTGGTCGCCGACGAAGTGCGGGCGCTGGCCAGCCGCACCCAGCAGAGCACCCAGGAAATCCAGGGCATGATCGATCGCCTGCAGCAGGGCACCAACGCCGCGGTCGACGCCATGCGCCGTTCCGGCGAGGCCGGCGAGGGCACCAGCAACCAGGCCAACCAGGCCGGCGATTCGCTGGACGCCATCGCCCAGTTGATTGCCACCATCAACGCGATGAACGCGCAGATCGCCAGCGCCGCCGAGGAACAGACCGCGGTGGCCGAGGAGATCAACCGCAGCGTGCACCAGATCGCCGGCGCGGTGGACAGCGTCGCCGACGAGGCCCAGCAGGGCGCGCAGACCGCCCGCAGCCTGGCGCAACTGGGCCAGGGCCTGGGCCGGCTGGTCGGTCAGTTCCGCATCTGACCCTTTCCCCGCGCGACCGCTGCCGGCAAAAGAGCCAGCCGGCAGTGGTGCGCCACAGAGCCTTCCTGTCATTATTCGGCGGAGTCGGCCGGCAGTCGTGAACGATCCACCTCCGCCGGCTGACTAATGCTTTGCTTCCCACTGCCAGATGGATTGGACATGCTCGACACGAAACTGGAATCCCGGACTTTTCTCCTGTTGCTGGCGGTGGTCACGCTCGCCTTCGGCTGGCTCTTGCTGCCGTTCTACGGCGCGGTGTTCTGGGGCACCATCCTGGCGATCATCTTCGCCCCGGTGCAACGCCGCCTGCAGGTGCGTCTGAGGGATCGGAAGAACCTCGCCGCGCTGATCACCCTGCTGATCTGCGTGCTGATCGTGATCATCCCGGTGATCTTCATCGCCGGTTCGCTGGTGCAGGAAGGCGCGAGCGTCTACCAGCGGGTCAAGTCCGGCGAACTGAACTTCGCCGCCTACCTGCAGCAGGCGGTGGCCGCCTTGCCGCCATCGGTGCACCAGTGGCTGGAGCGCTTCGACCTGGCCAATCTCTCGAGCCTGCAGGAGAAGCTCTCCTCGGTGGCGATGCAGGCCAGCCAGGTGGTGGCGACCAAGGCGTTCAGCATCGGCCAGAACACCCTCGACTTCGTCATCAGCTTCGGCATCATGCTCTACCTGCTGTTCTTCCTCCTTCGCGACGGTCGCGTGCTCGGCCGGCGGATCAAGCAGGCGGTGCCGCTGAGCCAGGAACACAAGCACCACCTGTTCGCCAAGTTCACCACGGTGATCCGCGCCACGGTGAAGGGCAACATCGCCGTGGCTGCCACCCAGGGCGCTCTCGGCGGCCTGATCTTCTGGGTGCTGGGCATCGAGGGCGCCTTGCTCTGGGGCACCCTGATGGCCTTCCTGTCGCTGCTGCCGGCCATCGGCGCGGCGCTGATCTGGGCGCCGGTGGCGGCCTATTTCCTGCTCACCGGGGCGATCTGGCAGGGCGTAGTGCTGATCCTGTTCTGCGTGGTGGTGATCGGCCTGGTGGACAACATCCTGCGCCCGATCCTGGTCGGCAAGGACACCAAGATGCCGGACTACGTGGTGCTGATCTCCACCCTCGGCGGCATGGCCCTGTTCGGCCTCAACGGCTTCGTCATCGGCCCGCTGATCGCCGCGCTGTTCATGGCCAGCTGGGACCTGTTCACTGGTCGCGAGGAAGAACCACAGGCCTGAGTCGCGCCCGTGGCAGACAAGCCCCGCGAATGCGGGGCTTGTTCGTTTCAGGCCTTGAAGGTCAGCCACGGACGCAAGCGCACCAGCGGCCGGATCAGCCCGGCACGCTCCTGGGTATCGATCACCGGCCCCACCGGCTTGTAGGCGCCCGGGGCCTCTTCGATGCGGCGCTCCTCACGGAGGGTCACACAGTGCCAGGGCAGCGCGCTGTCGCCCGGGCCTTTCAGCGCTCGTAGCGCCTGCCGGCGGATGCTGCGGCCGGCCCCATGGCTGCAGGACCATAGCCAGTCCGGGTGGCCCAGGCCGCTGGCGATGTACGAGTAGTCGCCCATCGAGCCGGGAATCAGCAGCAGGTCGCCCTGGCGGGCCGGCGTGGCGCCCTTGCGGTGGAGATTCAGGCCCTGTTCCTGGAGCACCACGTTGTGCGGGACGTCCACCAGCAGGGCGCTGTCGTCGCGCTGGAAGGTCTCGCGCAAGACCTTGCGCACCAGCTCCGCCAGCACCACCCGGTTCAGCCAGGCATAGCGCGCAGCGCCACCCATGGCCTGGAGGTATTCTCCGGCCAGCTCGCCGCCCAGCGCGTAGAGGCCGGACGCGGGGTGGCGTCGGCCGCGCGGCCAGGCGGTGCGGGCACGGTCCATCCAGCGCTGGCCGACGTGGAAGCCGACATCGCGCGAGCCGCTGTGGATCATCACCACCAGTTCGTCGGCCCTGAGGCCCAGGGCGAAGGCCTGGTGGCGGTCGAGCAGGCGGTCCACCACCTGCAACTCGACGAAGTGATTGCCGGAACCGGTGGTACCCAGGCCGGGATCGCGGATCAGGCTGCGGCGGCGATCGCGCAAGGCCTCGGGGGCATACTCGAGACGCCCGCCGAATTCATCCAGGCCGATGCAGCCCTGTAGCTCGCGGAACAGCCGCGCTTGGTCGACCTCGGCCCACAGGCCGTCTTCGCTGAGACGCTCCAGGCAGTGCCCGGGGCTTTCGGCGAACAGCGCTTCGAACGCCTGGACCCGCAATGGTACGTCGCGGCCGTTACGCAGCAGGACGTGGGTCAGGCCGGCGACCAGGGCTTGCCTGTGCTCCTCGGCGCTGGACAGGGTCAGGCCGGTACGCAGCAGGCGCATGCCGCAATTGATGTCGGTGCCGATGGCAGCGGGAATGACGAAGTCCGCCGTACTGGCGACGATGGAGCCGACCGGGGCGATGCTACCGGGATGGAAGTCCGGCGTGGCGCAGGCCTTGCAGACGTGCCCGGTGTCGCCGGGCGCCTGGACCGAGGCGAAGTCGAGCAACTGGCGCACGGCCTTTTCCTCCAGCGCGAAGCTAGCGGGCAGCAGGACCTGGGCCGAAGTACCGTCGTGACGACGGGTGAGGGTGACGATGTCCTGCTGGCGGTCGACGAGGATGCCGCTGCGCAGGAAGGCTTTTTCAAGCCGGGAATGTTTGGACATGACAGTGCCGCTCTACAGACGATGCGAAGCCGTCCGGTGGAAACCGGAGGCTGGCGTCTTTCCGCTCAGCAGCACAGGCGGGAAGGGAGCGCGGACTCTAAGGTCCGCGCGCGCCGCTGTCAACCGGCGGCGGACTTCGGCTTGAGCGCGCAGGTGGCGAGGAAGGTCGGCATGAAGCGGTCGATGACGAAGCGCGGGTGCGGTTGCCAGTCTTCGTAGAAATCCTGCAGCAGCAGGCCGGCGGCGAGCTGGCCGGCGATCTGCTGGGTCAGGCTATGGCCGAACACCAGGGCTTCGCCTTTCTCGCGCTTCGCCGCGAGGGCTTCGGCGGAGAGGCTTTCCAGGTCGGAGTAGGGCAGGCGATGTCGCGGCCGGATCAGGCCCTGCTCTGCCAGTTCCGGCGAGCGGTCCTCGATGAACAGCGCCGGGTTGTAGAAGCTCGCCAGCAGCTTGCCGCCCGGCCGCAGCACCCGCGCGCATTCGCGCCAGACCGGCAGGACATCGTCGACGTAGAGATTGGAGATGGGATTGAAGACCAGGTCGAAGGAGGCATCGGCGAAGGTCGAGAGGTCGCGCATGTCGCCCTGCACGCAGGCCAGTTCGAGGCGGTCGCGGGCGGCGACCTGGCGGTCCTTGTCCAGCTGTCCCGCCGAGGCGTCGAACAGCGTGACCCGTGCGCCGGCGGCGGCAAGGATCGGCGCTTGCTGGCCGCCGGCCGAGGCCAGGCAGAGGATCTCGCGGCCGCGTACGTCGCCCAGCCAGTGAGTGGGTAACGCGCCCGGGGTCAGCTTCACCGCCCAGTCGCCGCGGCGTGCGGCGGTGACCTCCTCGGCGCTGACCGGTCGCGACCATTCGCAGTCACGGGCGGCCTGGGCGTCCCAACTGGCGCTGTTGTGTCGCAGGACGTCGATATCGTGGAAGGTGGGCATGAGGCCTCCGGGTTCATCCATGGAGCGCGGAGCATGCCACGGCAGCGGGGGAGGGTGCGTGGGGCGGGCCAAAGAAAAACCCCGCCGAGGCGGGGTTTTCGTGGAGCGGGCGACTCAGCCGGCGAGGGCCAGGCCGGAATGCTGGAGGATTTCCAGCAGCGGCTGCGGGTAGACGCCGAGGAAGAACGCCAGCAGGGCGATGGCCACCAGCATGATGCCGCCGGCGCGCTGGCCCCAGTTGAACGGTGCGTCGTGCTGGCGGATGCCGGGCTCGACCAGGAACAGGGTGACCATGACCCGCAGGTAGTAGTACAGGCCGATGGCGCTGCCCAGCACCAGGGCGCCGATCAGCCACCACAGGTGCGACTCGACGCCGACCGCGATCACGTAGAACTTGCCGATGAAGCCGGCGGTCAGCGGGATGCCTGCCAGCGACAGCATCATCACGGTCATCACCGCGGTCAGCACCGGCCGGCGCCAGAACAGGCCGCGGTACTCGAACAGCGCATCGGCGTCGCGGCCGCTGTACGGGGTGGACATCAGGGTGATCACGCCGAACGCGCCGAGGGAGGTCAGTACGTAGGTGGCCAGGTAGACGCCGACCGCTTCCACGGCCATGCCCTTGCTGGCGATCAGGGCGACCAGCAGGTAGCCCAGGTGGGCGATGGACGAGTAGCCGAGCAGGCGCTTGATGTTGCTCTGGGTCAGTGCCAGCAGGTTGCCGAAGAGGATCGAGGCGACCGCGATGACGCTCAGGGAGATGTTCAGCAGTTGGTTGTCCAGGGCCGCCGGGGCGATCTGGAACAGCCGCAGCAGCACGGCGAACACCGCGACCTTGCTGGCGGTGGCGAGGAACGCCGAGACCGGCGCCGGGGCGCCTTCGTAGACATCCGGGGTCCACAGGTGGAAGGGCACCAGCGACAGCTTGAAGCCCAGGCCGACCAGCATCATGCCGACGCCAACGCTGACCAGCGGACCGCTCAGCACATGCTCGGCGACCTTGGCGCCAAGGCCGGCGAAGCCCAGGGTACCGGACTCGGCGTAGAGCAGGGCCATGCCGAACAGCAGGAAGGCGGAGCCGGCGGCCGAGAGCACGGTGTACTTGATGCCGGCTTCCAGCGAGCGCTTGTTGAAGAAGGCGTAGGCGACCATCCCGTAGACCGGGACCGAGAGCAGCTCCAGGCCGATGAACAGGCTGGCCAGGTGCTGCGCGCTGACCAGCACCAGGCCGCCGGCGGTGGCCAGCAGCAGGAGCAGGTACAGCTCTTCGCGGTTACCCGGATAGCTTTCCATGTAGGCGTGGGCGAGGGTCACGCAGGCCAGGGCGGAGACCAGCACCAGGGCCATGTAGAAGCAGGCGTAGTTGTCCACCAGCACCAGCGGGGTCACCTCGATCGGGGTGACGCCGAGGACCGGCAGCAGCGACAGCAGGGCCAGGTTGAGGCCGATCACCGAGAGAGTGGCGGTGAACGAGTGATTGCGTTTCCAGGCTACCGCCAGCATCACCACCACCAGGGTGGCGCTGGTGATCAGCAGTGGCAGGAGCGCGATGAAGTGTTGGATCGTAAAGGTCATTTCGCGACTACCGTCCTGCAAGGGTGGAAAGGGCTGCGCCCAGCCATTGCTGCACGCCGTGCATGCTGGCCGCGGAGATGTCCAGCACCGGCTGCGGGTAGACCCCGAGCAGGACCAGCAGGACCGCCAGGCCGAGCACCATGCTCAGTTCGCGGGCGTCGAGGCCGAGGATCGGCTCGTCGGACTGGCTGGGTCCGAAGTAGGCGCGGTGGATCATGATCAGCGAGTAGACCGAGGCGAAGACCAGGCCGAAGGTGGCGATCACGATGATCACCGGGACCACCTTGAAGGCGCCGATCAGGATCAGGAACTCGCCGACGAAGTTGCCGGTGCCGGGCAGGCCCAGCGACGCCGAGGCGAAGAACAGGCTGATCGCCGGCAGGTAGGGCATGCGCGACCACAGGCCGCCCATCTTGCGCATGTCGCGGGTATGCAGGCGCTCGTAGAGCTGGCCGCAGAGGATGAACAGCGCCGCGGCGGAGAGGCCGTGGGCGATCATCTGTACCACCACGCCCTGCAGCGCGACCTGGCTGCCGGAGTAGATGCCGATCATCACGAAGCCCATGTGCGAAACGCTGGAGTAGGCGACCAGGCGCTTGATGTCGGTCTGCGCGAAGGACAGCAGGGCACCGTAGAAGATGCCGATGATGCCGAGCCACATGGCGATCGGCGCGAATTCCGCCGAGGCGTTGGGGAACAGCGGCAGGGCGAAGCGGATCAGGCCGTAGGCGGCGGTCTTCAGGAGGATGCCGGCGAGGTCCACGGAGCCGGCGGTGGGCGCCTGGGCGTGGGCGTCCGGCAGCCAGGAATGCACCGGCACCACTGGCATCTTCACTGCGAAGGCGACGAAGAAGCCGAGCATCAGCAGCCATTCCACGTGGGGGCTCAGCTGGGTCTTCAGCAGGGTGGCGTAGTCGAAGGTGATCACGCCGGTGGCATTGAAGTTGACGAACACCAGGCCGAGGATCGCCACCAGCATCACCAGGCCGCTGGCCTGGGTGAAGATGAAGAACTTGGTGGCGGCGTAGATGCGGGTCTTCTTGCCGTCATCGGAGCTGTGTCCCCACAGCGCGATGAGGAAGTACATCGGCACCAGCATCATTTCCCAGAAGAAGAAGAACAGGAACAGGTCGATGGCGAGGAACACGCCGATCACACCGCCCAGGATCCACAGCAGGTTCAGATGGAAGAAGCCGATGCGGCGCTGGATCTCGTTCCACGAGCAGAGGACCGAGAGCACGCCGAGCAGGCCGGTGAGGGCGACCATCAGCAGCGACAGGCCATCCATCGCCAGGTGGACGCTGATGCCGAGACGCTCGATCCACAGCACCTTGAATTGCAGGGTCCATTCCGGCTCGCCGCCGGGCGCGGGCGCCAGCTGGAAGTCGCCGGTGGCCCAGATCCACAGGCTCAGGATCAGGACCAGGGTCATCGAAAGCAGCGCGATCCAGCGGGGCAGGGTCTTGCTGCTGTGTTCGGCGATCCAGCAGAGGAAACCGCCGATGAAGGGGATCAGGATTAGCCAGGGCAGAATCATGACAGGCTCAGTCTCTCCGTGAATTCGTTAGGCCAGCAGCAGCGCGCCGAGCAGGATGGCGGCGCCACCCACCAGGGAAGCGGCGTACCAGCGCAGGCGGCCGTTCTCGGTGAGGCTGAGGAGGTTGTGTCCGCCGCGCACGCTGAACGGAACGACGCCCAGGGTACGGTCGATGGGGTCGCGCCCCAGCAATTGGCAGAGCAGCAGGTAGGGTTTCACGAACAGCTTGTCGTACAGCCAGTCGAAGCCCCAGGCGTGGTACCACCAGGTACCGAAGAAGCGACCCGGGGCGCTCTTCGCCAGGGCGCTGACGAAGCGGCGCTGGCCGAGGAACAGCAGGCCGGCCAGCAGGATGCCGGCGATGGCGATGGCGCCCGAGGCCAGTTCCAGGCTGTGCTTGGCTTCGCCACCGGCGTGGCCGACGCTTTCCGGCAGGACGCCAGCCAGCGGCGGGGTGATCAGGGCGCCGACGAAGGTCGACAGGACGATCAGCACGCTGAGCGGCAACCAGTGGGAAATCCCGTGGCCGGCGTGGGCTTCGGTCTTCGGCTCGCCGTGGAAGGCGACGAAGATCAGGCGGAAGGTGTAGATCGAGGTCAGGAACGCACCCACCAGGCCGGCGATCAGCAGTTCGCGATGGCCGCTGGCGAAGGCCTCCCAGAGGATCTCGTCCTTGGAGTAGAAGCCCGCGGTGAGGAAGGGCAGGGCGGCCAGCGCCGCGCCGCCGACCACGAAGCTGGCGTAGGCCAGCGGCAGCTTCTTCCACAAGCCGCCCATCTTGAAGATGTTCTGCTCGTGGTGGCAGGCGATGATCACCGCGCCCGAGGCGAGGAACAGCAGGGCCTTGAAGAAGGCGTGGGTCATCAGGTGGAAGATCGCCGCGTCCCAGGCGCCGACGCCGAGGGCGAGGAACATGTAGCCGATCTGGCTCATGGTCGAGTAGGCGAGGATGCGCTTGATATCGGTCTGCACCAGGGCGGCGAAGCCGGCCAGGACCAGGGTCACCGCGCCGACGATGCCGACCAGTTCGAGGATGTCCGGGGCCAGGGTGAACAGGCCGTGGCAACGGGCGATCAGGTAGACGCCGGCGGTCACCATGGTGGCGGCGTGGATCAGCGCGGAGACCGGGGTCGGGCCGGCCATGGCGTCGGCCAGCCAGGTCTGCAGCGGCAGTTGGGCGGACTTGCCGACCGCGCCGCCGAGCAGGGCCAGGGTCGCCAGGGTCAGCCAGAGGTTGCCTTCCGGGAACTTCTGCGGCGCCAGCACCAGCAGCTCCTGGATGTTCAGGGTGCCGAACTGCTGGAACAGGATGAACAGGCCGAAAGCCATGAACACGTCGCCGACGCGGGTGACGATGAATGCCTTGAGCGCCGCGTTACCGTTGTTGCGATTGCTGTAGTAGAAGCCGATCAGCAGGTAGCTGCACAGGCCCACGCCTTCCCAGCCGAAGTAGAGGAACAGCAGGTTGTCGCCCAGCACCAGGAACAGCATGCTGGCAATGAACAGGTTGGTGTAGGCGAAGAAGCGCGAATAGCCGGTTTCGCCACGCATGTACCAGGAGGCGAACAGGTGGATCAGGAAGCCGACGCCGGTAACCACGCCGAGCATGGTTACCGAGAGGCCGTCCAGGTACAGGGTGAAGTTGGTGCTGAAGTCGCCGGCCGCCATCCACTGCCACAGCACCAGGCTGTAGGCGCCGCCTTCCGGCGGACTGCTGTGGAAGCTGAAGATGGCCCAGGCCGCGCTCAGGGCGGAGAGGCCGACCGAGCCGACGCCGACCAGCGCCGAAAGGTTTTCCGACCACCTGCCGCGGGAGAACGACAGCAGCAGGAAGCCGACCAGGGGGAACAGGAAGGTAAGAGGTAGAAGGTTCATCCGCGCATCTCGCTGGCAGCGTCGATATCGAGGGTGTGGAAGCGGCGATACAGTTGCAGCAGGATCGCCAGGCCGATGCTCGCTTCGGCGGCCGCGAGGCTCAGCACCAGGATGAACATCACCTGGCCGTCGGGCTGGCCCCAGCGGCTGCCGGCGACCACGAAGGCGAGGGCGGCGGCGTTCATCATCACTTCCAGGCTCATCAGTACGAACAGGATGTTGCGTCGCACCATCAAGCCGACCAGTCCGAGGGCGAACAGGACGCTGGCGAGGGCCAGGCCGTGTTCCAGTGGTATTGCGTTCATAGCGTTACGTTCCCTTGGGGCGGGCGCAGGGCGCCCGCCGAACCTTTATTGTTTGGCGTCTTGACGACCCAGGTGATAGGCAGCGACCAGGGCCGCGAGCAACAGCATGGAGGCCAGTTCGACCACCAGCAGGTACGGGCCGTAGAGGCTGATGCCGACCGCCTTGGCGTCTACCGTGGTATGGCCGATGCCGGCACCGCTCGGGGTGCGGGCGAGGACCACCAGCAGTTCCACCAGCAGGACCAGGGCCAGGGCCGAAGGCCCGACCCAGATGCCGGGCGTGAGCCACTTGCGCTCCTGCTCGACCACGGCCGGGCCGAGGTTGAGCATCATCACCACGAAGACGAACAGAACCATGATGGCGCCAGCGTAGACGATGATCTCCAGGGCTCCGGCGAAGGGTGCGCCGAGGCTGAAGAAGGTCATCGAGATGGCCAGCAGGGAAATGATCAGGTAGAGCAGGGCATGCACCGGGTTGCTGTTGGTGATGACCCGCAGCGTGGCCAGTACGGCGACGCCGGCAGCGAAATAGAAAGCGAATTCCACGCGACGTCTCCTTATGGCAGCAGGCTTTTCACGTTGATCGGTTCGGCTTCGTTCTGCGCGGCGCCTTTCGGCTTGCCGGCGATCGCCATCCCCGCAACGCGGTAGTAGTTGTAGTCCGGGTTCTTGCCCGGCCCGGAGATCAGCAGGTCGTGCTTCTCGTAGACCAGGTCCTGGCGCTTGAACTCGCCCATCTCGAAGTCCGGGGTGAGCTGGATCGCGGTGGTCGGGCAGGCTTCCTCGCACAGGCCGCAGAAGATGCAGCGCGAGAAGTTGATGCGGAAGAACTCCGGATACCAGCGACCGTCCTCGGTCTCGGCCTTCTGCAGGGAGATGCAGCCAACCGGACAGGCCACGGCGCACAGGTTGCAGGCTACGCAGCGTTCCTCGCCGTCGGGGTCGCGGGTCAGGACGATCCGGCCACGATAGCGCGGTGGCAGGTAGACCGGCTCTTCGGGGTATTGCAGGGTATCGCGCTTGCGGAAGGCATGGCCGAAGATCATCACCAGGCTGCGAAGCTGGGTGAAGGTGCCATGCACGACGTTGATGATTTCTTTGATCACGGTGGTTCTCCTTACTGGGCCGCGGCCAGCACGAGCGCGCCGGTCACCAGCAGGTTGATCAGGGTCAGCGGCAGGCACACCTTCCAGCTGAACGCCATCACCTGGTCATAGCGCGGACGCGGCAGCGAGGCGCGGATCAGGATGAAGAGCATGATGAAGAAGCCGGTCTTGGCGGCGAAGTAGAAGAACGACAGCCAGGGCAGGGTGTCCAGGAACGGACCGTGCCAGCCGCCGAAGAACAGGGTCGCCAGCAGCGCCGAGACCAGCACGATGCCGATGTACTCGCCGACGAAGAACATGCCCCATTTCATCCCGGCGTACTCGATGTGGTAGCCGTCCGCCAGTTCCTGCTCCGCTTCCGGCTGGTCGAACGGGTGACGGTGGGTCACGGCGACGCCGGCGATGATGAAGGTGCAGAAGCCGAAGAACTGCGGAATGATGAACCAGACGTTGTCGATCTGGTACTGGACGATGTCGCGCATGTTGAACGAGCCGACCTGGGCGACGATGCCCATCAGCGACAGGGCCAGGAACACCTCGTAGGAGATGGTCTGGGCCGAGGCGCGCAGGCTGCCGAGCAGGGCGAACTTGTTGTTGCTCGACCAGCCGGCGAACAGCACGGCGTACACCGTCAGGCCGGCCATGGCGAAGAAGAACAGGATGCCGATGTTCAGGTCCGCCACGCCCCAGGTGGGGGTGATCGGCACGATGGCGAAGGCGACGAGCAGGGCGCCCATCGCGATCACCGGGGCCAGGGTGAAGATCATCTTGTCGGCGAACGGCGGGGTCCAGTCCTCCTTGAAGAACATCTTGACCATGTCCGCGCCGAGCTGGAACGCACCGAACGGACCGACCCGGTTGGGGCCGTAGCGGTCCTGCCAGAGGCCGAGCAGGCGGCGCTCGACCCAACTGAGCAGGGCGCCGCAGATGACCACGGCGAGCAGCACCACGATGGCCTTGACCACGGTGAGGATGATGGTGACCAGAGCGGGAGTCAGCCAACTCATTGTGCAGCCTCCTGCAGACCTTCCACGGAGCAGCCGGCGATCGCCGCCGGGATGCCGGCGAAGCCGACCGGCAGGCCGATCAGGCCGGCGCCGAGTTGTTCATCGATGCGCAGCGGCAGGCGCAGGGCCTGGCCCTTGAGCTGGAAGCCGAGGGTCGCGCCGTCGTTGACGCCGAGGCGGTCCGCGTCTTCCTTGGACAGGGCGACGTAGGTCTCCGGGATGCGCTGCTGGATCGGCGCGGCCCGCGAGCTGTTTTCCTCGCTACCGAACAGGTGGTACAGAGGCACTACCTTCCAGCTGTCGGCCTTGGCGCTGAACGGCACCGGCACGGCCTGGAACCAGTCGAGGCCTTCGCCCTTCGGTTCGATCAGGCGCACGCCGGGGTCGCCGGCGCGCAGGTGGCCGCCGACCTCGTCCTGGAACTTGTTCCAGGCCTGCGGCGAGTTCCAGCCCGGCGACCAGGCGAACGGGATCTGCTGACGGTCTTCCTGGCTGCCGGAGTAGCCTTCCATGGAGAAGGCGAACGCCGAGTCGATGTCCTGCGGGGTGCGCGGCTCGTGCACGCTGATGTTGGCGCGCATGGCGGTGCGCCCGCTGTAGCGGTGCGGTTCGCGGGCCAGCTTGAGGCCCTTGATGCGGAACGAGGCGGCCGGTGCGGCGTCGCGGATACCGGCCAGGATCGGCTTGGCCTCGGCCACGGCTTCGGTGACGTGGTCCAGCTGGGTCCAGTCGACGCGCTTGCCTTGCAGGGTGCTGTGGATCGCATGCAGCCAGCGCCAGCCCTCGCGGACCATGTTCCTGGCGTCGTAGTAGGTCGGGTCGAACACCTGGAAGAAGCGCTGGGCGCGGCCTTCCTGGCTGACCAGGGTGCCGTCGCCTTCGGCGAAGCTGGCCGCCGGCAGCACCAGGTGCGCCTTGGCGGTGGTGGCGGTCTGCTGGTGATCGGCGACGATCACCACCCTGGCCGCCGCCAGGGCTGCGTCGACACGGGCGGCGTCGGTGCGGCGGTAGAGATCGTTCTCCAGCACCACCACGGCGTCGGCCTGTCCGGAGGTCAGTCGCTCGAGCGCGGCTTCCACGGAGTCGCCGCCGAAGAGCGCCAGGCCGAGGCTGTTGGCTTCGCCGACCACCAGGCTGATGGAACCGTTCTTCTCGCGCTGCTTGAGGGCCTTGGCGATGTTCGCCGCGGCTTCGATCAATGCCTTGTTGCCCAGCGAGTTGCCGGACACTACCAGCGGACGCTTGGCCGCCAGCAGGGCATCGGCGATGCGCTGGGCGAAGGCCTGGGCCTGCGGGTCGAGGTCGGCCACGGACGGGGCGCTTGGGTCGATCGCGTGGGCCACGGCGAAGCCGAGGCGAGCGAGATCGTCCGGCGCGGCGTGGACGGTTTCCTCGGCCACGTCGTCGAGGCGGGTCGCGCTGACGCTGGCGATGAACAGCGGGTTCTGCGCATGCTGGGCGATGTTCTTCACCGCGGCGTCGAGCCACGGCTGGACCTTCATGTCGGCGGCCATCTCGACGGCCTTGCCCTTCACCGACTGGCGCAGGGCCAGGGCGATGCGGGCGGCGGTCTGGGTCAGGTCCTCGCCGAGGACGAAGACCGCGTCGTGGTCCTCGATGTCGCGGATGCTCGGCACCGGCAGCGGGCCTTCCTGCATGACCTGCAGGATCAGGCGCAGGCGGTCGAGCTCGCCTTCGTTGATGCCGCTGTAGAAGTTGCCTTCGCCAACCAGCTCGCGCAGGGCGAAGTTGCTTTCCAGGCTGGCGCGCGGCGAACCGATGCCGACCACCTTGCGCTCCTTCAGCAGGGCGGCGGCCTGGTCGAGGGCGCCGTCCAGGCTCAGCTTCTGCTTGCTCAGCACCAGCAGCGGCTGGCGCGGACGGTCTTCGCGGTTGACGTAGCCGTAGCCGAAGCGACCGCGGTCGCAGAGGAAGTAGTGGTTGACCGAGCCGTTGTAGCGGTTCTCGATGCGGCGGATCTCGCCGTAGCGCTCGCCGGGGCTGATGTTGCAGCCGCTGGAGCAGCCGTGGCAGATGCTCGGGGCGAACTGCATGTCCCACTTGCGGTTGTAGCGCTCGGAGTGGGTCTTGTCGGTGAACACGCCGGTGGGGCAGACCTCGGTGAGGTTGCCGGAGAACTCGCTTTCCAGCACGCCGTCCTCGACCCGTCCGAAGTAGACGTTGTCGTGGGCGCCGTAGACGCCGAGGTCGGTGCCGCCGGCGTAGTCCTTGTAGTAGCGCACGCAGCGGTAGCAGGCGATGCAGCGGTTCATCTCGTGGGCGATGAACGGGCCGAGTTCCTGGTTCTGGTGGGTGCGCTTGGTGAAGCGGTACCGGCGCTCGTTGTGGCCGGTCATCACCGTCATGTCCTGCAGGTGGCAGTGACCGCCTTCCTCGCACACCGGGCAGTCGTGCGGGTGGTTGGTCATCAGCCATTCGACGACGCTGGCGCGGAACTGCTTGGCCTCTTCGTCTTCGATGGAGATCCAGGTGTTGTCGGTGGCGGGGGTCATGCAGGACATGACGAGGCGACCACGCTTGTCGTTCTCGTCGGTGTACTGCTTCACCGCGCACTGGCGGCAGGCGCCGACGCTACCGAGCGCCGGGTGCCAGCAGAAGTAGGGAATGTCGAGACCGAGGGACAGACAGGCCTGCAGGAGGTTGTCTGCACCATCGACTTCGAGCGTCTTGCCGTCTACGTGGATAGTGGCCATGGTTCAAGTCTTCGTTGGCCCGTTGTCAGCGGGCGTGGCTAATAGAAACTCACGGTTCCGTCGGGCCTGCGGCCGGGCCGCGGCACGACGACGAAACATCGCCGGACGGCTGGCCGTCCGGCTGCAAAGCATCAGGCGCCGACCGTTGCCGGGCGCGGCGCGGCCGAAGGCTGGCGGGAGATGCCCGCCTCGAATTCGGCACGGAAATACTTGAGGGCGCTGCCCAGCGGCTCGACGGCTCCCGGCGCATGGGCGCAGAAGGTCTTGCCTGGGCCGAGGAAGTTGACCAGTTGCTCGAGGGTCTCGAGGTCGCCGGGCTGGCCTTCGCCACGCTCTAGGGCGCGCAGCAGCTTTACGCTCCACGGCAGGCCGTCGCGGCAGGGGGTGCACCAGCCGCAGGACTCGCGGGCGAAGAACTCTTCCATGTTGCGCAGCAGGGAAACCATGTTGATGCTGTCGTCCACCGCCATGGCCAGGCCGGTGCCCATCCGGGTGCCGACCTTGGCGATGCCGCCGGCGAACATCTGCGCATCCAGGTGCTCCGGGAGCAGGAAGCCGGTACCGGCGCCGCCGGGCTGCCAGGCCTTGAGCTGGAAGCCGTCGCGCATGCCGCCGGCGTAGTCCTCGAACAGCTCGCGGGCGCTGACGCCGAACGGCAGTTCCCACAGGCCGGGGTTCTTCACCTTGCCGGAGAAGCCCATCAGCTTGGTGCCCATGTCTTCGCTGCCGGGGCGGGCCAGGGTCTTGTACCAGTCCACGCCGTTGCCGACGATGGCCGGCACGTTGCACAGCGTCTCCACGTTGTTCACGCAGGTCGGCTTGCCCCAGACGCCGACGGCGGCGGGGAAGGGCGGCTTGGAACGCGGGTTGGCGCGGCGGCCTTCCAGCGAGTTGATCAGCGCGGTCTCTTCGCCGCAGATGTAGCGGCCGGCACCGGTGTGGACGAACAGCTCGAAATCGAAGCCGCTGCCGAGGATGTTCTTGCCGAGCAGGCCGGCGGCCTTGGCTTCGTCGATGGCGCGGTTGAGGTTGCGCGCCGCGTCGACGTATTCGCCGCGCAGGAAGATGTAGCCGCGGTAGGCCTTCAACGCACGCGCGGAAATCAGCATGCCTTCCACCAGCAGGTGCGGCAGCTGCTCCATGAGCATGCGGTCCTTCCAGGTGTTCGGCTCCATCTCGTCCGCGTTGCACAGCAGGTAGCGGATGTTCAGCGACTCGTCCTTCGGCATCAGGCCCCACTTCACGCCGGTGGGGAAGCCCGCGCCGCCGCGGCCCTTGAGGCCGGAGTCCTTGACGGTCTGGACGATGTCGTCCTGGGCCATCTGGGTCAGCGCCTTGCGCGCCGCGGCATAGCCGTCCTTGCTCTGATATTCCTCGAGCCAGATGGGCTGGGCGTCTTCGCGCAGGCGCCAGGTCAGCGGATGGGTTTCCGCCGAACGCGCCATGCGGTTGGCCGGACCAATGGAGGTAAGGGTCATACGTAGGCCTCCAGCAGTTTGGCGACACCGTCGGGACGCACGTCGCCATGGGTGTCGTCGTCGATCATCAGCGCCGGGGCCTTGTCGCAGTTGCCCAGGCAGCAGACCGGGAGCAGGGTGAAGCGTCCGTCGGCGGTAGTCTGGCCGAGACCGATGCCGAGTTGCTTCTGGATCTCGCCGACCACCGACTCGTGGCCGCCGATGTAGCAGACCATGCTGTCGCAGACGCGGATGATGTGGCGGCCCACCGGCTGGCGGAATATCTGACTATAGAAGGTGGCGACGCCTTCGACGTCGCTGGCCGGGATCCCCAGCACCTCGCCGATCGCCGGGATGGCGCCGTCCGGCACCCAGCCGCGCTGCTTCTGGACGATCTTCAGGGCTTCGATGGACGCCGCGCGCGGGTCCTCGTAGTGATGCATTTCATGCTCGATGGACGAGCGCTCGGTTTCGCTGAGGACGAAACGGTCGGTCTGAATCAGGTTGCTCTGGCTCATGTCAGCGGTCCACGTCAGCCA
Source organism: Pseudomonas sp. HMSC067G02 (assembly GCF_001813485.1). Lineage (NCBI taxonomy): Bacteria > Pseudomonadati > Pseudomonadota > Gammaproteobacteria > Pseudomonadales > Pseudomonadaceae > Pseudomonas > Pseudomonas sp. HMSC067G02. The sequence continues at coordinate 217,056 of NZ_KV812700.1, read as the reverse complement.
TAACGAAATCGATGCTACCCAGGTAGGCGATCAGGTCCGCGATCATGCTGCCGTTGATCACCGAGGGGATCTGTTGCAGGTGCGCGAAGCTGGGCGTCCGGATACGCGTGCGGTAGCTCATGGTGCTGCCGTCGCTGGTCAGGTAGTAGCTGTTGATACCCTTGGTCGCCTCGATCATCTGGAAGGCTTCGTTGGCCGGCATGACCGGGCCCCAGGAAACCTGCAGGAAGTGGGTGATCAGGGTTTCGATGTGTTGCAGCGTGCGTTCTTTCGGCGGCGGCGTGGTCAGCGGATGGTCGGCCTTGTACGGGCCTTCCGGCATGTTCTTCAGGCACTGTTCGATGATCCGCAGGCTCTGGCGCATCTCGCCCATCTTGACCATGCAGCGGTCGTAGGCGTCGCCGTTGTGGGCCAGCGGTACCTCGAACTCGAAGTTCTCGTAGCCGGAGTAGGGGCGGGCCTTGCGCAGGTCGAAGTCGCAACCGGTGGCGCGCAGGCCGGCGCCGGTGGTGCCCCACTCGAGGGCTTCCTTGGTGTTGTACTGGGCGACGCCGATGGTCCGGCCGCGCAGGATGCTGTTCTTCAGGGCCGCGGTCTCGTACTCGTCGAGGCGCTTGGGCATCCAGTCGAGGAACTCGCGGACCAGCTTGTCCCAGCCGCGCGGCAGGTCGTGGGCGACGCCGCCGATGCGGTACCAGGCCGGGTGCAGGCGGAAGCCGGTGATGGCCTCGACCACCTTGTAGGCGCGCTGGCGGTCGGTGAAGGTGAAGAACACCGGGGTCATGGCGCCGACGTCCTGGATATAGGTGCCCAGGTACAGCAGGTGGTTCAGGATGCGGAAGAACTCCGCCATCATGATCCGGATCACGTCGACCCGCTGCGGCACCTTGATCCCGGCGAGCTTCTCCACCGAGAGTACGTAGGGCAGGTTGTTCATCACCCCGCCGAGGTAGTCGATGCGGTCGGTGTAGGGGATGAAACTGTGCCAGGACTGGCGCTCGGCCATCTTCTCGGCGCCGCGGTGGTGGTAGCCGATCTCCGGGACGCAGTCGATGATCTCCTCGCCGTCCAGTTGCAGGATGATGCGGAACGCACCGTGGGCGGACGGGTGGTTCGGGCCGAGGTTGAGGAACATGTAGTCCTCGTTCTCGCCGTGGCGCTTCATGCCCCAGTCTTCCGGCTTGAAGCGCAGGGCCTCCTGCTCCAGGTCCTGCTTGGCGGCGGACAGGGAGTAGGGATCGAACTCGGTGGCGCGCGCCGGGTAGTCCTTGCGCAGCGGATGGCCCTGCCAGGTCGGCGGCATCAGCATGCGGGTCAGGTGCGGGTGGCCGGTGAAGGTGATGCCGTACATGTCCCACACTTCGCGCTCGTACCAGTTGGCGTTGGGCCAGATACGGGTGGCGGTGGGCAGGTTGAGGTCGCGCTCGGACAAGGCGACCTTGATCATCACGTCACTATTACGCTCCAGCGACATCAGGTGGTAGAACACGCTGAAGTCGGCGCTCGGCAGGCCGCGGCGATGGGTGCGCAGCCGCTCGTCGACGCCGTGCAGGTCGTAGAGCATCACGTAGGGCTTGGGTACCTGACGGAGGAAGGTCAGGACTTCGATCAGTCTTTCGCGCGGGACCCAGAGCACCGGCATGCCGGTACGGGTGGGCTGGACGGTGAAGGTCTCGGCGCCAAAGCGGGAATTCAGTTCGACGACGATATCCTGGTCGTCTGCCTTGTAAGGCGGGATGTACAGAGCGGAGTCTGCAGTCATGGTCTCGGTCGCTTTCGGTCAACGGTGGGGTGAACGCGGCTGGTCTCGGCCGGCCAGCGGGGCTGGCCGGGAGTTCCGGATCACACTTCGTCGGGGCTGCGCAGGTTGGTCACCTGGATGCGCTGCTCGCGTTTCAGGTCTTTCTGGGCCGGCATTTCGGCGCGGTAGACCCCCTGGTCGCCAACGACCCAGGACAACGGGCGGCGCTCCTGGCCGATGGATTCCTGCAGCAGCATCAGGCCTTGCAGGAACGCCTCCGGACGGGGCGGGCAGCCGGGGATGTAGACGTCCACGGGGAGGAACTTGTCGACCCCCTGGACCACCGAATAGATGTCGTACATGCCGCCGGAATTGGCGCACGAGCCCATGGAGATGACCCACTTGGGTTCGAGCATCTGCTCGTAGAGGCGCTGGATGACCGGGGCCATCTTGATGAAGCAGGTGCCGGCGATGACCATGAAATCGGCCTGGCGCGGCGACGCCCGGATCACTTCGGCGCCGAAGCGGGCGATATCGTGCGGCGCGGTGAAGGCGGTGGTCATCTCCACGTAGCAGCACGACAGCCCGAAGTTATAGGGCCAGAGCGAGTTCTTGCGACCCCAGTTGACGGTGGAGTTCAGCACATCCTCGAGCTTGCCCATGAAGATGTTCTTGTGAACCTGGCCCTCGACCAGCGGGTCGGCTACGGTTTCCCGTTCGCCTATCGGGTATTGGTCGTTGGCCGCATCGGGATCGATCCGGGTAAGTTTGTATTGCATCGCCAAAGCCTCATTGTTTTAGCTTCGCCTGCCGCTTGCGACGGCTTTCGGGAGCCCAATCGAGCGCACCGATCCGCCAAAGATAGACAAGACCCGCCAACAGAATTGCTATGAAAATGGTTGCCTCGATCAGGCCGGCCCAGCCGCTTTCGCGAACCGACACCGACCAGGCGAAGAGGAAGAGGGCTTCGACGTCGAAGATCACGAAGAGCATCGCGACCAGATAGAATTTTGCCGAGAGACGCAGGCGTGCGCCTCCGGTGGGGACGATCCCGGATTCGAAGGGTTCGTTCTTGCTGCGACCAAATGCCTTGCTGCCAAGCAGGGACGAAACCCCTAGCATGAAGGCGAGAAGGCCAACGACCCCTAGAAGGAAGGCAGCGAATCCCCAGTGATGAGCTGCAAGTTCAGCTGGGTTTGGCATGCTGATACTCCTTCTGTACCGGATATATAAGATCGTGGGTTCTGGGCGCAATGCCCGACTTCTTGTGCAACCCGCTGCGTAGTGAGCTAAGGGTTGTATGTATCTTTCCGATTTTATGCCCAAAGCGCCGGACAAGTAAATTTTTCTAACACAAACAGACGCTTCTCTGCTTTTTCCAGCGCTTTGGTTAATCCCCGAAAGCCTCGTGAATGCTGTCTCTGCGAGAAATGGCGCGGCCTGGCTGGCTTTTGGTCGTATTGCCGCGAAGCGTGGGGGAGGGCTCTTTGCAAGACCTCAAACGATAATGAATATCGTTTGCAATGTCGCATCCGTATAACTTCGCTACATATATTCTTCGCCGCGTTACTATTGTTTACCCTTTTATTGGTAATTACTCGCGATCAATCCGTTATTGCATTAAACCGGGAATATTTTCCGGGCCGGGCGCCTGGCGGTTTTTCTTCTTTCCGCACCATGACAACCCGGCTGTGGCGCCGCCTGGGGCTGCGCCCGCGGTTCTTCGTGACGGATGCGAAGGCGCTGGGCAAGGTTTGCGGCGGTTAGCTTCGCAGCGCAGATGTAGTCGCTCTGGAGGTGCGCTACCTAGGGGCTGCGGTAGCGTCCCGGGGTTTCTTGCCGACCCAGGCCCAGACCATCTCGCAGGCGATCGGCTGGTTGCCGTTCTCGTCGCTGACCAGCACCGCCACGCGGACCTCGCCCTTGTCCTGTTGCCGGATCTGCTCGATCTGTCCGGCCTCCAGCGTCGCGATGGCGGTCAGGTCGCCCTGGGCGCGCTTGAGATAGTCGATCTTCATGGTCTTGATCAGCGGCAGCTTGTCGTCCGGTACGTTCATTCCGACCAGGAAGCCGCTGGCCGACTCGGCGAGCAAGGCCATCGCTGCGGCATGGATACCTTTTATGTGGTTCTGCACCGGTCGACGGTTCTTCAGGCTGAGGATGGCGCGCTCCTGCCCCAGTTCATGGATGCGCACCCTCGCCGTGCCGGCGAAGCGCACCTGGGAGCCCAGCAGCAGCGTCAGGCTGCGGCTGCGCAGGCGGCGGGGGAGGAGGTTGATGGCGCCGACGGCGCGGCTGAGACGATTGCGCTTGGGCATGCTGGCGTCCTTCCATAGAGAGGGGAGCCTGCATTCCACCCGCTTTGCCCGGGCTTGCCCACGGCTGTAGCGGCGACCTGCGCCGGCATTCCGGCCAACGCAGGTCGTCGTGGCGCGTCAGAGCAGGCGTCGGCCGTCTTCGCGGGTGATCACCACGGTGGCCGAGCGTGGCCGGCGGCCCGGCCCGTCCGGCCAGGTGCTGAGGAGGTTATCGGCGGTCGAGCCTTCCCCCGGGTGCTGGATGTTGATGAACAGCGTACGGAAGTCCGGCGTCGCGGCAATGCCGGTCACCTCGCAACCCAGCGGACCGGTGAGGAAGCGCTTCAGTTCGCCGGTGCGCGGGTCGGCCACCAGCATCTGGTTGTTGCCGAACGGGCCGCTGCTCAACTGGCTGCCGCTCATGTCGGTCTGGATCCACAGGCGGCCTTCCGGGTCGAACCAGAGGCCGTCGGGGCTGGCCAGGATATTGTCCTGGTTCAGCGGCTTGCCGTCCGGGCCGCGGCTGTCTTCGCCGGGACCGGCGAGCATGAACAGGTCCCAGGTGAAGCGTTGGCCGGCATAGTCGCGGCTGCGTTCGCGCCAGCGGATGATATGGCCGTAGGCGTTCTTCACCCGTGGGTTGGCCGCGTCGGCGACGGTGCGCGACGTGTTGTTGGTGAGGGTGAAGTAGACGTCACCGTTGTCCGGGTTGACCGCGCCCCACTCCGGGCGATCCATCTTGGTCGCGCCGAGGACATCGGCGGCCAGGCGGGTGTTGATCAGCACTTCGCCCTGGTCGGCGAAGCTCACCCCGGCCTTGCGACAGGCCGCGCGGAAGTTGCCGTCGGCGATGTCCAGCGGCAGCCACTGGCCACTGCCATCGGCGTTGAAGCGGGCGACGTAGAGGGTGCCTTCGTCGAGCAGGCGAGCGTTGCTGCGACCCGGACGGAACTTGTCGCGGCTGACGTACTTGTAGATGTACTCGTTCTGCGAGTCGTCGCCAGAGTAGCAGACTACCTGGCGGCCCGGCTTGACCGGGGCGAAGACCAGGCCTTCGTGGGCGAAGCGGCCGAGAGCGGTGCGCTTGACCGGTACCGATTGCGGGTCGAACGGGTCGATCTCGACGATCCAGCCGAAGTTGTTCGGTTCGTTGCGGTAGTCGTCCTGAGCCTGTTTGCCCTTGCGGGTGGCGTCGAAGCGCTCGAACTCGTCGCCCGCCAGGGTCTCCCAGCCGAAACGGCTGGTGTTGCGAATGCCGTAGCGGGTCAGTTCGCGCGGCAGTTCGCTGTCCTGGGTGGAGAAATAGCCGACCCAGTTCTCCTCGCAGGTGAGGTAGGTGCCCCAGGGGGTGAAACCGTTGGAACAGTTGTTGTGGGTGCCGCGGGTGCGGGTGCCGTCCGGACTGTGGCGGGTGCGCAGCAGTTCGTGGCCGCGCGCCGGGCCGGCGATACGCATCGGCGTGGCGGCGGTGATCCGCCGATTGCGTTGCGACGGCACGACATTCCACTCGCCACGCACGTTGCGACGGATCTCCACGACGGAAACGCCATGGGCGTTGATTTCCTTGCGCACTTCATCGGCGACGGTGCGCTTGCCATCGACCACGGTCGGGCCATTGGTGTGCAGCAGCGGCGCGTCGATGTATTCATGGTTGAGCACCAGCAGGCCATGGTTGCTGATGTGTCCGCCGCCGAAGCCGAACTGCGCGTCGATCGGGAAGAAGTGCATGCCGTCGTGGTGCATGCCGATCTGTTCGGCCTGGTCCTGGGCGCTGTTGCTGGCGTCGTCGAGGAATCCCGGATAACTGCCGCTGATCGGGGTGCCCCAGGGTATGAAGGGCGTCGCCTTGTAGCCGGCGGGCACCCGGATGGTATCGGCGCGGCCGCTGGCGAGGGCTTCGAAGGGTAAGCGGTTGCGGCGTTTGAAAGGCAAGCCGCGCAGGCCTTCCGCGGCGGGCGCCTGCGCTTCGGCGGGAGCGGCGCTGGCGGGGAGCGCGACGCCGAGGAAGGCGAGGGCGCCGAGCGCCGCGCCGCCGGCCAGGACCTGGCGGCGGCCGAGGCCGGCGATCAGGTCGTTCATGTGCGGGTTGTTCGAATGGTTGCTGGGCAACTCGTCGCCATCACCGAACAGGATGGCATCTTTTTTCTCCAGGCTCACGGACGTGCTCCTTGTGGGCTGATCGACGGAGCATTGACGCTAACCGCTGAAAGCGACGGGACGATGACAGGCACTCGAGGCCTTTTGCCATGATCCGGAAATGAAAAACCCCGGCCGGAGCCGGGGTTTTCGCGAGGCGGGCCGGGCAGATCGTGGCTGCCCGGCTGGCCCCTGTTCCTTAGTGGAACTGGTTCATGGTGTTGTCTTTGCCGCTGGCCTTCAGAGCGGCTTCGCCAGCGAAGTACTCTTTATGGTTGTCGCCGATGTCGGAGCCCGCCATGTTCTGGTGCTTGACGCAGGCGATGCCCTGGCGCAGTTCCTGGCGCTGCACGCCCTTCACGTAGGCCAGCATGCCTTCGTCGGCGAAGTAGCCCTTGGCCAGGTTGTCGGTGGACAGCGCGGCGGTGTGGTAGGTCGGCAGGGTGATCAGGTGGTGGAAGATGCCGGCGTGGGCCGAGCCATCGCGCTGGAAGGTGCGGATCTTCTCGTCGGCGACCTTGGCCAGCTCGGTGTCGTCGTACTCGACGCTCATCAGCTTGTTGCGGTCGTAGGCGGAAACGTCCTTGCCTTCGGCGACGAACGCATCGAACACCTGCTGGCGGAAGTTCAGGGTCCAGTTGAAGGACGGGCTGTTGTTGTAGACCAGCTTGGCGTTCGGAATCACTTCGCGGATGCGATCGACCATTGCCTTGATCTGGCCGACGTGCGGCTTCTCGGTTTCGATCCAGAGCAGGTCGGCGCCGTTCTGCAGCGAGGTGATGCAGTCCAGGACGCAGCGATCTTCGCCGGTGCCCTTGCGGAACTGGAACAGGTTGGAAGCCAGGCGCTTCGGACGCAGCAGTTTGCCTTCGCGCTTGATCACGACGTCGCCGTTGCCCAGCTCGGCCTCGGAGATCTCTTCGCAATCCAGGAAGGAGTTGTACAGGTCGCCCAGGTCGCCCGGCTCGTTGGTCACGGCGATCTGCTTGGTCAGGCCGGCGCCCAGGGAGTCGGTACGGGCGACGATCACGCCATCGTCCACGCCCAGCTCGAGGAAGGCGTAGCGTACGGCATTGATCTTGGCGAGGAAGTCGATGTGCGGAACGGTGACCTTGCCGTCCTGGTGGCCGCACTGCTTCTCGTCGGACACCTGGTTCTCGATCTGGATGCAGCAGGCGCCGGCTTCGATCATCTTCTTGGCCAGCAGGTAGGTCGCCTCGGCGTTGCCGAAGCCGGCGTCGATGTCGGCGATGATCGGCACCACGTGGGTTTCGAAGTTGTCGATCTGGGCCAGCAGCTCGGCTTCCTTGGCCTTGTCGCCAGCGGCGCGGGCAGCGTCCAGGCCGGTGAACAGCAGGTCCAGCTCGCGGGCGTCAGCCTGGCGCAGGAAGGTGTACAGCTCTTCGATCAGGCCGGAAACCGCGGTTTTCTCGTGCATGGACTGGTCCGGCAGCGGGCCGAAGTCGGAGCGCAGCGCGGCGACCATCCAACCGGACAGGTAGAGGTAGCGCTTGTTGGTGGTCTTCAGGTGCTTCTTGATCGAGATCAGCTTCTGCTGCCCGATGAAGCCGTGCCAGCAACCCAGCGACTGGGTGTAGACGGAGGAGTCCGCATCGTATTCGGCCATGTCCTTGCGCATGATGGCCGCGGTGTACTTGGCGATATCCAGGCCGGTCTTGAAGCGGTTCTGGATACGCATGCGAGCTGCGTACTCGGGGTTGATCGCGCTCCAGCTGCTGCCGTTCTTCTCTTTCAGCGCGGCAACTGCCTTGATCTCGTTCTGATATGCGGACATGGTCAATCCTTCAAGAAATGTATTGGTTGAGCACCGACTGACCCACTCAAAACCTGCTGGTGAAGGTTGTCTTGCGGGTGGCTCACCGCTGCATGGCGAGAGAATGACCGTGGCGAAGAATGACGCCGAGGAGGGGGTGGAGACGAACAGTTCGCGGACCGTGCTTCTCGACTGGCTCAAGTGCCGTTCGGCTCGTGGTTGCCGGTGGGCGACTCGCTGTCGAGTCTTTCGATCTGGCTGATACGTAAACGCTTCCCCGTCCCTCAGGACAACTTCGTTCCAGTCGCAATCTCGTCAAGCCGCCTTGTGGGCAGATCAACACGGTGGAGGCCGAGGGCGTATCGGCGCAGGCACCGGGAGCTCGTCGTTTCAGAGCCCCTGATTAGCGGGAGCGGGGCCATCATGCTCTGGAAAAAATCCGTCGTCAAACGTTTTGTAGTGTTTTTTCAAGACTACTACACGAAGGTCTAAGAGTGACCGGATGGTCTTGTCTGGTCGAGATGTTTCCGTTTGCATCGAAAATGCCCGCAAGAGCCCGCGCCCCGCGGCTTTGCCGGAGCGGGAGGCAATTCGCGCTGGAAAGAGCGCCGTCGGTCAGTCGAGGGTTTCGACTTTCAGGCGCAGGCTGGTGTCGTCGCGTCCCTGGGTCGAGTAGCGACGCACGAAGCCGCGCTGGTCGGCCTGGTTCTGTTCGCTGACGCCGCCCAGGGTGATCCACTCGCCGAGCTTGCCGCTGACCCGGGTGTCGGTGCTCTGGGTATCGATGACGCCGGGATGGCTCTGGCTGAGGTGGTCATTGCTGGAGCTGATGGTGACGTGCACCAGATTGCCGGTCAGCGTCGCGGTGACGTAGAAGCCGCGGTTGACGTTGCGGTATTCGGTCTGGCTGTAGATCTGCCCGTAGGGACCGGTGGCGGTGCTGGTGATGGGGACGCTCTGGCCGACCTGGATCAGCGCCGGGTAGCCCTCGGTGGCCTGGACCTGCTGGCTGCCGCCGGAACGGCTGTCGGTGGAGCGACGGATGATGCGGACGCGATCCTTGCCGTTGACCTCGCCGCGGCCGCTCTGGATCTCGATGTTGCCGGCGCTGGCCGAACCATCCACCGAATAGCCGCGGCTGTCCTGTTGCAGGTTCTCGCTGGTATCCACGGTGATCAGCAGGCGATGCGGGCGCGAGTCGATCTGCTGCAGGACCGATTGCAACTCGCGGATCTTCGCCGGCTCGGCATTGACGATCAGCTGGTTGCCATAGGCGGTGACCTTGCCTTCGCTGCCGATGACCGACTGGGCCACCGCCATCACGTCGTCGGCGGTGCGGTAGTTGAGCGGGATCACTTCGGTGCGCGGGGCGGCCGAGGCGCCGAGAACGACCGTCGCCAGCAGCGAGGAGAGCAGGGTGGTGCGCAACAGGGTCACAGGAGGAAGCTCCGCAGGTCCGGGTCGGAAAGGCTGGTGTCCCAGGCCTGCTCGAAGCGGGCCTGGAGTTGACGCACCCGCCCGGCGGCACGGTAGCAGGCGTAGCCCGCCGGTTGCGCCGGTTTCGGGCGCAGTAGCAGGCCCTGGTCGTCGGCCAGGAGGAAGGCGTCGTCCTCTTTAGGGTAGTCCGGGTTGAGCCGGCGGATCAGGCAGTTGCTCGACAGGCGGCGCGAAAGGCTGATCAGGCGGTGGCCGTTGCGCACGGCCTGGGCGCTGTCGCCAACGAGGATACGCAGGCGATTGCGTGGATTGGCCAGGAGGAAACGGGTGCAGGCTTCCTGGATGCTGCTGTGGTGATAGAGCCAGCTTTCCAGGTCGGGACTGTGCAGGCAGAGCGAGCGGCGGGCCTGCTGCAGGAGGGCCAGGGCATGGGCGCGGGCTTCCTGCGGATGCTCGAAGCGCTCCAGCGGCTCATGTTCGCCGAGGCGGAATGGCGCTGGTTCCCAGCGTTCCGCAGGCAGCGCGGCGCTGGCCGGGTTGCGTACCGCAAAGCGCCCCGGAGAGCTGAATTCGATGGCCGGCAGGTCGGCCGGCGAGGTCTCCGGGGCGTCGCTCATCGGGCCTCAGTCGCTGTCGCGAACCATGTCGACATGGGGCAGGCCGGCGTCGAGGAACTCGCCGCTGTCGACCTTGAAGCCCAGTCGCTCGTAGAAGGGTATGGCATAGACCTGCGCGGTCAGCAGTTGGCGCTTCAGGCCGCGTCGCTCGGCTTCCTCGATGGCCGCGCGCATCAGCGCGTCGCCGACCTTCAGGCCGCGCCAGTCCTTGAGTACCGAGACCCTGCCGATGTGCCCGTCGCCCAGCAGGCGCGCGGTGCCGATCGCGTATTCGCCTTCATAGGCGAGAAAATGCACGGCTTCGTCGTCTTCGGCGTCCCACTCCAGTTCCGGCGGAACCGACTGTTCGGCAATGAAGACCGCTTCGCGGATGCGGCGCAGCTCGGCATTGTCCTTCTGCCAGTCGGCTACGCGTACGCGGATCTTATTCATCTGCAAACTCCAAACTGCCCTGTTTGACCAACTCCGCCAACAGCTTACGCGCATCGTCGTCGGCCAGCCATTGGCCGAGGTTTTCCAGATGCAACGCATCGGCCGAGCAGACCAGCTTCAGCAGTTCCTTGAGCTGGCCGGGCAGGAGTACGCTCTGGCCGCTGGCGAACAGCACCAGGCCGATGTCGATCTCGCTCCAGGCCAGGCGGGCGCTGGGGTTGCGCACCAGCAGCGCGCCATCCTCGAGGGCGCCGAATAGCTCCTCTTCGGGGATATCCTCGCCGGCAACCAGTTCAGGATAGCGCGGCTCGGTCATGAACTGGCCGAACCAGGTCAGCAGCAGGCGCTCGTCGCTCATGTGCTCCTGGATCAGGCCCTGCAGGCGCTCCAGAGCGTCGCGCTGGATCTGGTGCGGATCGTCGCCTACCGGTTGTAGGCCGGCATCGGTGTAGCGCTCCTCGTCGGAGAGGAACTGGCCGAGGAAGTCGGTGAAATGGGTCAGCACTTCGGCGGCGCTGGGCGCGCGGAAGCCGATCGAGTAGGTCATGCACTCGTCTTCGGCAATGCCGTAGTGGGCGAGGCGCGGGGGCAGGTAGAGCATGTCGCCGGGCTCCAGGACCCACTCGTCGCTCTGTTCGAAGTCGGCGAGGATGCGCAGGTCGGCGTGCTCGCGCAGCGGGCTGTCGCTGCTGCACATCTGTCCGACTTTCCAGCGCCGGCGTCCGTGGCCCTGAAGCAGGAATACGTCGTAGTTGTCGAAGTGCGGACCGACGCCGCCGCCGGGAGCGGCGTAGCTGATCATCACGTCGTCGATCCGCCAGCTGGGCAGGAAGCGGAATTGCTCCAGCAGTTGGGCGACTTCCGGGACGAACTGGTCGACCGCCTGCACCAGCAGGGTCCAGTCCTGTTCCGGCAGGTGCTGGTAGTCCTCCTCCTGGAACGGGCCACGGCGCATTTCCCACGGGGTTTTCCCGTGTTCGAGGACGATGCGCGATTCCACCGATTCCTCCAGCGACAGCCCGGCCAGCTCGTCGGCGGACAGCGGGCTTTCGAAGTCCGGGATTGCCTGGCGGACCAGCAGCGGTTTGCGCTGCCAGTAGTCGCGGAGGAATTCGGCAGCGGTCAGTCCGCCCAGAAGTTGCAGGGGAGTATCAGCATTCATGGTTAAGTCCTTGAAACAAAAACGCCCGGCGCAGCCGGGCGTGCAAAAGGGTTGCGTGCTCAGATGCGCTTGGCCTGGGCGGCGGCATTGCCGACGTAGCCGGCCGGGGTCAGCTTCTTCAGCTCGACCTTGGCCTCGGCGGGAATCGCCAGCTCTTCGATGAAAGTCTGCAAGGCTTCGGCGCTGATGCCTTTGCCGCGGGTCAGTTCCTTCAGCTTTTCGTAGGGGTTTTCCACGCCATAGCGACGCATCACGGTCTGCACCGGCTCGGCGAGGACTTCCCAGCAGGCGTCCAGGTCCTCGGCGATGCGCTGGGCGTTCAGCTCCAGCTTGCCGATGCCCTTCAGGCTGGCCTCGTAGGCGATGACGCTGTGGGCGATGCCGACGCCGAGGTTGCGCAGCACGGTGGAGTCGGTCAGGTCGCGCTGCCAGCGCGAGATCGGCAGCTTGCTGGCCAGGTGCTGGAACAGCGCGTTGGCGATGCCGAGGTTACCCTCGGAGTTCTCGAAGTCGATCGGGTTGACCTTGTGCGGCATGGTCGAGGAGCCGATCTCGCCGGCCACGGTCTTCTGCTTGAAGTAGCCGAGGGAGATGTAGCCCCAGACGTCGCGGTCGAAGTCGATGAGGATGGTGTTGAAGCGGGCGATCGCATCGAACAGCTCGGCGATGTAGTCGTGCGGCTCGATCTGGGTGGTGTAGGGGTTGAAGGTCAGGCCGAGGTCGCCTTCGATGAACTGGCGGGCGTTGGCTTCCCAGTCGACTTCGGGATAGGCGGACAGGTGGGCGTTGTAGTTGCCCACGGCACCGTTGATCTTGCCCAGCAACTCGATCCCGGCGACCTGCTTGATCTGCCGCTCCAGGCGGTAGACGACGTTGGCCAGTTCCTTGCCCAGGGTGGTCGGCGAGGCAGGCTGGCCGTGGGTGCGGGAGAGCATCGGCACGTCGGCGAATTTCACCGCCAGTTCGCGGATGGCCTCGGCGATCTGGCGCATCAGCGGCAGCAGCACGCTGTCGCGACCCTCGCGGAGCATCAGGGCGTGGGACAGGTTGTTGATGTCCTCGGAGGTGCAGGCGAAGTGGATGAACTCGCTGACCGCGGCCAGCTCCGGGAGCTTGGCGGCCTGTTCCTTGAGCAGGTACTCCACGGCTTTCACGTCGTGGTTGGTGGTGCGCTCGATTTCCTTGATGCGTTCGGCGTGTTCCAGCTGGAAGTCGCTGGCCAGGCTGTCGAGCAGGGCGTTGGCTTCGGCGGAGAACGGCGCGACCTCGGGAATCCCGGCGTGGGCGGCGAGGCGCTGCAGCCAGCGGACTTCCACCATGACGCGGAAACGGATCAGGCCGTATTCGCTGAAGATCGGACGCAGGCTGCTGGTTTTGCCGGCATAGCGGCCATCGACGGGGGATACCGCGGTGAGCGAGGAAAGCTGCATGAGACGTTCTCGTGGCTGGAAGTCAACGAAAAAGGGGCGCATATCATACATGAAAGGTGCGCCCCGGTGGGGCATTCAGCGGGGCCTTTCGGCGGGGCGGTTGCCCAGCAGGGGGATCAGGCTGGCGGCGAAGATCAGGGCGGCGCCGAGCAGCGACGTGTGGCTGGGCAGTTCGTCCCAGCGCAGCCAGGCGATCACCCCGGCGAAAACGATGGCCATGTAGGCGATCGGTCCGATCACTCCCGGGGAGGCCAGGGCATAGGCCTGCGACATGGTCAGTTGGCCGAGGCTGGCGAACAGTCCGGCGCCGAGCAGCAGGAGCAGTTCCTGGCCGTTCAGCGGCTGCCAGGCCCAGGCCAGCGGCACGGCGGAGAACAGGGTGCCGAACAGGGCGAAGTAGAAGACGATGCGATAGGCCGGCTCGCTGTCGCTCATTTCGCGGATCGAGACGAAGGCACAGGCGGCCATCAGGCTGGAAGCGATGCCGACCAGGGCGATCGGCGCCACTACCACGCCGCTGGGCCTGGCCACCAGCAGCACGCCGAGGAAGCCGACCAGGGTGGCGACCATCATGCGGCGGGTCAGCGGCTCCTTGATCCACAGGTGTGCGATCAGCGGCGTGAACACCGGCGCGGCATAGCTGAACAGCATGGCGTCGGTCAGCGGTAGGTGGGCGAGGGCGTAGAAGTAGCAGTACATGCCGCCCAGGCCGTAGGTGGTGCGCAGCAGGTGCGATAGCGGGCGGCGGGTGCGCAGCGGGCCGATGCCGCGAGTCAGCGCCAGGGGCAGGAAGAACAGCACGCCGACGAGGTTGCGGAAGAACACCACGGTTTCGTTGTTGACGGTGCTGGAAGCCTCGCGGATCAGGCCGCCCATCAGGGCGAAGAACAGCGCCGAAAGAGCCAGCATGGCAGCGCCCTGGGTCGGGCTGTTGCGCCGTTGCGGCTGGCTTCCGGCCATGGCCATGGCTAGCCGCGCAGCAGGGGATAGAGTTCGTTGAGCAGCCGGCGCCGGCTGAACACCATCTGCCAGCGGCTGCCGCCCAGTTGCCGCCAGAGCCGCGCCGAGCGGATGCCGGCGAGCAGCAGGGCGCGGATCCGCGCGGCGTTGCTGCTGACCTGCAGATGGCGCATGTCGCCGTGTACCTGGATGCGCTGGCGGAAGGTGCTGAGGGTGTCCTGGTAGATGCTGGCGAACGAGGCGATGACGTTCTCGTGGACCAGGCCGAAGTGCTGGACCTGCTGTTCGACCTGGTCGAGGCGCTGGCCGATCAGGTCAAGCATGTCGCCGCGCTTGTCCAGTTGCCGTTCCAGGGTCAGCATCGCCAGGGCGTAGCGCAGCGGTTCGCGCTGCAGGCTGCCGGGCTTGCGCTCCAGGGCGCTGGCCAGGGCCTTGAAGCCGTCGCGCAGGTTGAGGCTGTCGCCACCGTAGACGTCCAGGGTGCTGGCCGGGTTGCGCGCCAGCAGGCTGCCGAGCATGCAGCCCAGCGGGGCTTCGCTGATCTGCCCGGTGCGTGCCAGCTTGTCGACCAGGGCTGCGGATTCGAAGACGGCGCCGAGGGCAATCAGTTGCTGTCGCGGATCGCTCACGGGCGTCCTCCGAAATCCCAGGCTTCCGCCGTTTCGATCACGCCGCCGCCGAGGCAGACGTCGCCGTCGTAGAACACCACCGATTGCCCCGGGGTCACTGCGCGCTGCGGTTCGTCGAACACCGCGCGGTAGCCTTCGGCGGTTTTCTCCAGGACGCAGTCCTGGTCGCTCTGCCGGTAGCGCACCTTGGCCCGCAGGCGGCGCGGCCGCTCCAGTTCGACCGGGTTGACCCAGTAGATTCGCGAGGCCAGCAGGGCGCGGGAGAACAGCAGCGGGTGGTCGTTGCCCTGGCCGACCAGCAGCACGTTGCGTTGCAGGTCCTTGCCGAGTACGTACCAGGGATCGTCGCCGGCCTCCTTGAGGCCGCCGATGCCGAGGCCCTGGCGCTGGCCGATGGTGTGGTACATCAGGCCGCTGTGGCGACCGATGACCTTGCCTTCGGTGGTCTCGATGTCGCCCGGCTGGGCCGGCAGGTACTGCTTGAGGAAATCGGTGAAGCGTCGCTCGCCAATGAAGCAGATGCCCGTGGAGTCCTTCTTCTTCGCCGTGGCGAGGCCATGCTTCTCGGCGATGGCGCGGACTTCCGGCTTCTCCAGTTCGCCGACGGGGAACAGGCTGCGGGCGATCTGCTCGCCGCCCACCGCGTGCAGGAAGTAGCTCTGATCCTTGTTCGGGTCCAGGCCCTTGAGCAGCTCGGTGCGCCCGTCGCGGTCACGGCGCCGCACATAGTGGCCGGTGGCGATCAGGTCCGCGCCGAGCATCAGCGCGTAGTCGAGGAACGCCTTGAACTTGATTTCGCGGTTGCAGAGGATGTCCGGGTTCGGCGTACGGCCGGCCTTGTACTCGGCAAGGAAGTGCTCGAACACGTTATCCCAGTATTCCGCGGCGAAGTTCGCCGTGTGCAGCTTGATGCCGATCCGGTCGCAGACGGCCTGGGCGTCGGCCAGGTCCTCGCGGGCGGTACAATATTCGGTGCCGTCGTCCTCGTCCCAGTTCTTCATGAACAGGCCTTCGACCTGATAGCCCTGCTGCAACAGGAGCAGGGCGGAGACGGACGAGTCGACGCCGCCGGACATGCCGACGATCACGCGCTCGCGGCGTGGGGTGGGGGCGGATTCAGACATAGCGATCAGGCGTCACGGGCGAATTCGTAAAACGCGGATTCTATCAGGCCTGGGGCAGGGAGGGCGACACGTGGGTGTCGCGGATCAGCGCCAGGGGATAGCGGCCGCCGGCCAGGTAGTCGTCGATGCAGCGCAGCACCAGGTGGCTGCGCCAGCGCTGCGGCTGGGCGGCCAGTTCGTCGCGGCTCAGCCAGCGCGGGCCGATGATGCCGTCGTCGAGGGCGCGCTCGGGGTGGTGGCGCACGGGGCGGGCGGCGAAGCATACGCGCTGATAGGTGACACCGTTGGACGGCGCGGTGTACAGGTAGATGCCGGTGACGGCGCTCAGCTCGACCTCCCAGCCGGTTTCCTCGAGGGTTTCGCGCAGGGCGGCCTCGAGCAGGCTTTCGGCGGGCTCCAGGTGCCCGGCGGGCTGGTTCAGCACCTCGCGGCCGTCGGCCTGTTCCTCGACCAGCAGGAAGCGGCCCTGGTCCTCGACGATGGTCGCTACGGTGACATGGGGATGCCAGCTCATGGATGTCTCCTCGGTACGGAAAAGGCCTCGATAAAAAGAAACCCCGAGCGTAGGCCCGGGGTTTCTGCTTCGTCAGCGTGACGCTGTCAGGCCAGGCTGTCGATCGCCGCGTTGAAGGTGGCGCTGGGGCGCATCACCTTGCTGGTCAGCTCCGGGTTGGAGCGATAGTAGCCGCCGATCTCGGCCGGCTTGCCCTGGACCGCATTGAGTTCGGCGACGATGGTCGCTTCCTGCTCGGTCAGGGCCTTGGCCAGCGGTGCGAAGTGCGCTTTCAGTTCGGCGTCTTCGTCCTGGGCGGCCAGGGCCTGGGCCCAGTACATCGCCAGGTAGAAGTGGCTGCCGCGGTTGTCGATGTCGCCGACCTTGCGCGACGGCGACTTGTTGTTGTCCAGCAGCTTGCCGGTGGCTTCGTCCAGCGCCTTGCCGAGCAGCTTGGCCTTGGCGTTGCCGGTCTTGATCCCGGTTTCCTCCAGGGACACGGCCAGGGCCAGGAACTCGCCCAGGGAGTCCCAGCGCAGGTAGTTCTCTTCCACCAGTTGCTGGACGTGCTTGGGTGCCGAGCCGCCGGCGCCGGTTTCGTACATGCCGCCGCCCGCCATCAGCGGAACGATGGAGAGCATCTTGGCCGAGGTGCCCAGTTCCATGATCGGGAACAGGTCGGTCAGGTAGTCGCGCAGGACGTTGCCGGTCACCGAGATGGTGTCCTTGCCGCGGATCAGGCGTTCCATGCTGACGCGAATGGCCTCGTTGTAGCCCATGATGCTGATGTCGAGACCGGTCAGGTCGTGGTCCTTGAGGTACAGCTCGACCTTCTTGCGCAGTTCGCGGTCGTGGGCGCGCTCCGGGTCCAGCCAGAAGATCGCCGGGGTATCGGACTGGCGTGCGCGGGTGACGGCCAGCTTGACCCAGTCGCGGATCGGTGCGTCCTTGGTCTGGCAGGCGCGCCAGATGTCGCCGGTCTCCACGTCGTGCTGCATCAGCACGCTGCCGTCGGCCAGGACCACGCGCATGGTGCCGTCGGCGGTCATTTCGAAGGTCTTGTCGTGGGAGCCGTATTCCTCGGCCTTCTGCGCCATCAGGCCGACGTTCGGCACGCTGCCCATGGTGGTCGGGTCGAAGGCGCCGTTGGTCTTGCAGAAGTTGATCATCTCCTGGTAGATGCGGGCGTAGGTGCTTTCCGGCATTACCGCCTTGGTGTCTTTCTGCTTGCCGTCCTTGCCCCACATCTGGCCGGAGTTGCGGATCATCGCCGGCATCGAGGCGTCGACGATGACGTCGCTCGGAATGTGCAGGTTGGTGATGCCTTTCACGGAGTCGACCATCGCCATTTCCGGGCGGTGGCTGTACACCTCGTGGATGTCGTGGAGGATCTCTTCCTGCTGGGAGGCGGGCAGCGACTTGATCTTGTCGTAGACGCTGGAGATACCGTTGTTCGGGTTCACGCCGAGCTCTTCGAAGAGTTGGCCCCACTTGTCGAAGACGTCCTTGTAGTAGACGCTCACCGCATGCCCGAAGACGATCGGGTGGGAAATCTTCATCATGGTCGCCTTGACGTGCAGGGACCACATGACGCCGGTTTCCTTGCAGTCCTGCAGGGTCTTCTCGAAGAAGTCGCGCAGCTTGCCGCAGCTCATGAACATGCTGTCGAGCACTTCGCCTTCCTGCAGGCTCAGTTGCTTCTTGACCTCGACCTTGCCGTCCTTGCCGACGAACTCGATGCGCACGTCACCGGCCTTGGCCATGGTGATGGACTGTTCGCTGGAGAAGAAGTCGCCGCCGCGCATGTAGTCGGCGTGGGAGCGCGAGGCCATGCTCCACTTGCCCATGGAGTGCGGGTGCTTGCGGGCGTAGGCCTTCACCGCGGCAGGCGCGCGACGGTCGGAGTTGCCTTCGCGCAGGACCGGGTTCACGGCGCTGCCGAGGATCTTCGCGTAGCGTGCGCGAACCTCTTTCTCTTCGTCGGTCTGCGGGTCTTCCGGGAAGTCGGGAACCTTGTAGCCCAGGCCCTGCAGCTCGGCGATTGCGCCTTTCAGCTGGGGCACCGAGGCGCTGATGTTGGGCAGCTTGATGATATTGGCGTCGGGCGAGGTGGCCAGGACCGCCAGGCGGGCGAGGTCGTCTTCGATACGCTGGTCGGCGTCGAGGCGGTCGGCGAAGTTGGCCAGGATGCGTCCTGCAAGAGAGATGTCGCTGGTCTCGACGTCGATGCCGGCGGACGCGGCAAAGGCCTTGACGATGGGGAGGAGCGAGTAGGTGGCGAGCGCAGGTGCTTCGTCGGTGAAGGTGTAGGTGATCTTCGAGCGGATGGACATCTACGGTAACTCTCTTTTTTGCTGGGCGCGCACAGAGTCTCGATACGCGTTGGTGGACGCGATGCCTTCGCTCAACATCGGGTTGAATCGAAATCGAGATATGCCGCGGGATATAGGGGCGCCAGTAGAGCGTTGTACGGCGGGCTCATGGTGGCGAACCCGACGCTGCGAGGGGAGAGGGTCTGGTCCCAGACTGCTCGGACCTCGATGACTGCGAAGTCATGGCGCGCAGTATACCACCCTCTCGCCGGGCTGATGCGCTCGCCTGTTTAGACTAAGGAAGATGTGGTTTCCGGGCGGACAACTGGGCTACCCTAGAAGGCTGCAACAGGGTTTTAACCACAACACGGAGTTCAGCATGGGATACCAAAAGATCCAGGTGCCGGCGACCGGTGACAAAATCACTGTGAATGCCGACATGTCCTTGAGCGTACCGAAGAACCCGATCATCCCGTTCATCGAGGGTGATGGCATCGGCGTCGATATCAGCCCGGTCATGATCAAGGTTGTCGACGCTGCAGTGGAAAAAGCATACAAGGGCGAGCGCAAGATCGCCTGGATGGAAGTCTACGCCGGCGAGAAGGCCACCCAGGTCTATGACCAGGACACCTGGCTGCCCCAGGAAACCCTGGACGCCGTGCGCGACTACGTGGTTTCCATCAAGGGCCCGCTGACCACCCCGGTCGGTGGCGGCATCCGCTCCCTGAACGTGGCCCTGCGCCAGCAACTCGATCTCTACGTCTGCCAGCGCCCGGTACGCTGGTTCGAAGGCGTGCCCAGCCCGGTGAAGAAGCCCGGCGACGTAGACATGGTGATCTTCCGCGAGAACTCCGAGGACATCTATGCCGGCGTCGAGTGGAAGGCCGGTTCGCCGGAGGCGGAGAAGGTCATCAAGTTCCTCACCGAGGAAATGGGCGTCAAGAAAATCCGCTTCACCGAGAACTGCGGCATCGGCATCAAGCCGGTTTCCCAGGAAGGCACCAAGCGCCTGGTGCGCAAGGCCCTGCAATACGCCGTCGACAACGACCGCAGTTCGGTGACCCTGGTGCACAAGGGCAACATCATGAAGTTCACCGAGGGTGCCTTCAAGGATTGGGGTTACGAAGTCGCGCGCGATGAATTCGGCGCCGAGCTGCTGGACGGCGGTCCGTGGATGCAGTTCAAGAACCCGAAGACCGGCAAGAACGTCGTGGTCAAGGACGTGATCGCCGACGCCATGTTGCAGCAGATTCTGCTGCGCCCCGCCGAGTACGACGTGATCGCCACCCTGAACCTGAACGGCGACTATCTCTCCGACGCCCTGGCGGCCGAGGTCGGCGGCATCGGCATCGCGCCCGGCGCCAACCTGTCCGATTCGGTGGCCATGTTCGAGGCGACCCACGGCACCGCGCCGAAGTACGCCGGCCAGGACAAGGTCAACCCGGGTTCGCTGATCCTCTCCGCGGAGATGATGCTGCGCCACATGGGCTGGACCGAGGCGGCCGACCTGATCATCAAGGGCACCAACGGGGCGATCGCCGCCAAGACCGTGACCTATGACTTCGAACGCCTGATGGACGG
This sequence comes from Pseudomonas sp. HMSC067G02, assembly GCF_001813485.1. Taxonomy (NCBI): domain Bacteria; kingdom Pseudomonadati; phylum Pseudomonadota; class Gammaproteobacteria; order Pseudomonadales; family Pseudomonadaceae; genus Pseudomonas; species Pseudomonas sp. HMSC067G02. Next base: position 196,931 of record NZ_KV812700.1, on the reverse strand, counting down.
CGCGACCCTGCTGTCCTGCTCGGAGTTCGGCGACGCGATGATCGCCAAGATGTAGGAAGGGCTAGCGCCCGAACGAGAAAAAGGCCGGTTCGCACCGGCCTTTTTCATTTCCGCATCCGCGTTGGGGGTCAGGCTTCGATGGGCGTCGCCTGCGGCTCTTCCTGCGGGGCGGGGGCGGAGGGTGCGGCGGTTGTCGCGGTGGCGGGGCTGATGTTGATGGCATGCAGTCCCTTCGGTCCCTGGATGATCTCGAAATTGACCGGCTGGCCCGCCTTGAGTGTCTTGTAACCGTCCATCTGAATGGCCGAGTAATGGGCGAACAGGTCCTCATCTCGGCCCTCGGCCAGGATGAACCCGTAGCCCTTGGCGTTGTTGAACCACTTGACCTTACCGCTGAGCATGCTCATATCCCTCTGCAAAGGACTCCAACGCTGGAGTATCATCCACTACGATCCCGCGTCCGACCTGGGTCGAGACGGGTGCGGAACCCCTGATACCCTGTAGGGGTATTCCATTGTTTGTAACACCCTTTTGCAGTTAGTCAAGGCGCTGAACCATACGCCTGAGAAACGGATCAACATCATGTCGGTCCATAACTTTCCAGAAAGGCAAAGCTTTTTTTCCTCATGCATGCACCTAGCCAGATTCGACTAACATTCAATCAGGACCATCCCGAGCCTCATGAACACGAGGACGAAGGGGCGGGGCTCGCGGTACAGGAGTCGAAGCCTGTATTACAGCCGCCACCGTTGTATAAGGTGGTACTGTTCAACGACGATTACACGCCGATGGACTTTGTTGTTGAAGTGCTGGAAGTGTTCTTCAACATGGACCGGGAAAAAGCCACCAAGATCATGTTGACGGTACATACTCAGGGTAAGGCGGTCTGCGGCTTGTTTACCCGGGACGTGGCCGAAACCAAGGCGATGCAGGTCAATCAGTATGCACGGGAGAGCCAGCATCCATTGCTCTGCGAGATAGAGAAAGACAGTTGATCGGATGTTTGGGAGCGAGGTGAAGCCATGTTGAATCGAGAGCTCGAAGTCACCCTCAATCTCGCCTTCAAGGAGGCGAGGGCCAAACGCCATGAATTCATGACGGTTGAGCACCTGCTGCTGGCCTTGCTGGACAATGAGGCGGCGGCAACGGTATTGCGTGCGTGCGGTGCCAACCTGGACAAGCTGCGGCGCGACCTGCAGGAATTCATCGATTCCACCACGCCGCTGATCCCGCAGCACGACGACGAGCGCGAAACCCAGCCGACGCTGGGCTTCCAGCGCGTCCTGCAGCGTGCGGTGTTCCACGTGCAGAGTTCCGGCAAGCGCGAAGTGACCGGGGCCAATGTCCTGGTGGCGATCTTCAGCGAACAGGAAAGCCAGGCGGTGTTCCTGCTCAAGCAGCAGAGCATCGCGCGTATCGATGTGGTGAACTACATCGCCCATGGTATCTCCAAGGTGCCCGGGCATGCCGAACATCCGCAGGATGGGGAGCAGGATATGCAGGATGAGGAAGGTGGCGAGTCGGCCACGTCCAACCATCCGCTGGACGCCTATGCCAGCAACCTCAACGAACTGGCTCGCCAGGGGCGGATCGACCCGCTGGTGGGGCGCGAGCATGAAGTCGAGCGGGTGGCGCAGATCCTTGCCCGTCGGCGCAAGAACAACCCGTTGCTGGTAGGTGAGGCGGGGGTCGGCAAGACGGCCATCGCCGAGGGCCTGGCCAAACGCATCGTCGATGGCCAGGTGCCGGACCTGCTGGCCGACAGCGTGGTCTACTCCCTCGACCTGGGTGCCTTGCTCGCGGGTACCAAGTACCGCGGCGACTTCGAGAAGCGCTTCAAGGCCTTGCTCAACGAGTTGCGCAAGCGCCCGCACGCGGTGCTGTTCATCGACGAGATCCATACCATCATCGGTGCCGGTGCGGCATCCGGCGGGGTAATGGACGCCTCCAACCTGCTCAAGCCGGTTCTGTCCTCGGGCGAGATCCGCTGCATCGGCTCGACCACCTTCCAGGAGTTCCGCGGCATCTTCGAGAAGGACCGGGCCTTGGCGCGGCGCTTCCAGAAGGTCGACGTGACCGAGCCGTCGGTGGAAGACACCTATGGCATCCTCAAGGGTCTCAAGGGGCGCTTCGAGCAGCATCACCACATCGAGTACAGCGACGAGGCGCTGCGCGCCGCGGCCGAGCTGGCGGCGCGCTACATCAACGACCGGCACATGCCGGACAAGGCCATCGACGTCATCGACGAGGCGGGCGCCTACCAGCGCCTGCAGCCGGAAGAGAAGCGCGTGAAGCGCATCGAGGTGGCGCAGGTCGAGGATATCGTGGCGAAGATCGCGCGGATCCCGCCGAAACACGTCACCACCTCCGACAAGGAGTTGCTGCGCAACCTCGAACGCGACCTCAAGCTGACCGTGTTCGGCCAGGACGACGCCATCGAGTCGCTGTCCACCGCGATCAAGTTGTCCCGGGCCGGGCTCAAGGCGCCGGACAAGCCGGTCGGCTCGTTCCTCTTCGCCGGTCCCACCGGCGTGGGCAAGACCGAAGTGGCGCGGCAGTTGGCGAAGGCCTTGGGCGTGGAACTGGTGCGCTTCGACATGTCCGAGTACATGGAGCGGCATACCGTGTCGCGGCTGATCGGTGCGCCTCCGGGCTACGTCGGCTTCGACCAGGGCGGCCTGCTCACCGAGGCGATCACCAAGACCCCGCACTGCGTGTTGCTGCTCGACGAGATCGAGAAGGCTCACCCGGAGGTCTTCAACCTGCTGCTGCAGGTGATGGACCACGGCACCCTGACCGACAACAACGGGCGCAAGGCGGACTTCCGCAACATCATCCTGATCATGACCACCAACGCCGGCGCGGAAGTGGCGGCGCGCGCGTCGATCGGCTTCAACCAGCAGGATCACACCACCGATGCGATGGAAGTGATCAAGAAGAGTTTCACCCCGGAGTTCCGCAACCGCCTGGATACCATCATCCAGTTCGGCCGCCTGAGCACCGAGACGATCAAGAGCGTGGTCGACAAGTTCCTCACCGAGCTGCAGGCGCAGCTGGAGGACAAGCGCGTCCAGCTCGAGGTCAGCGATGCGGCGCGCGGCTGGCTGGCGGAGAAGGGCTACGACGTGCAGATGGGTGCGCGACCGATGGCGCGGCTTATCCAGGACAAGATCAAGCGGCCGTTGGCCGAGGAGATCCTGTTCGGCGAGCTGGCCGAGCATGGCGGCCTGGTGCATGTCGACCTGAAGGGCGACGAGCTGGCCTTCGAGTTCGAGATCACGGCGGCGGAGCCCGCCTGATCCGAGCGCGGCAACGAAAACGCCCGGCAGATGCCGGGCGTTTTCTTTTGCAATCGGCGAGCCGCAGCGGCTCGTGTCGACTCAGCGGGCGCGGTAGGTGATGCGGCCCTTGCTCAGGTCGTAGGGCGTCAGTTCCACGCGGACCTTGTCGCCGGTGAGGATGCGGATGTAGTTCTTGCGCATTTTGCCGGAGATGTGCGCGGTGACGACGTGCCCATTTTCCAACTCCACACGGAACATGGTGTTGGGCAGGGTGTCGACGACAGTACCTTCCATTTCGAAGCTGTCTTCTTTCGACATGCAGTAGAGCCCTCGGTATCTATGGGTGGCCCTTTCAATGAGAGGTGGGCCGTGAAAAGCGGCGTGCATTGTGCCAGAAAATCGACAATAGCGCCACACGGCTATCAGGTGAGGGCGACCCAGCGCTGGTTGACGAACAGTTCGATGGGCCGGTACTGGGTCTTGTAGTTCATCTTGCGGCAATTCTTGATCCAGTAGCCCAGGTAGACGGCCTGCAGGCCCAGGCGTTCGGTCTCGGCGATCTGCCAGAGGATCGCATAGCGTCCCAGGCTGCGCTGCTCTTCGTCGGGATCGTAGAAGGTATAGACGGCCGAGAGTCCGTTCGGCAGCACGTCCGTCACGGCTATGGCCAGCAGGCGGCCATGCAGGCGGAACTCGAAGAAGCAGCAGAAGGGCAGGTCGCGGACCAGGAAGGTGGCGAACTGGTCGCGGCTGGGCGGATACATGTCGCCGTCGGCGTGGCGTTGCTCGATGTAGCGCCGATAGAGGTCGTAGTACTCCTCGTTGAAGCTCGGTCGCTTGCGGATCACCTCCAGTTCCGCATTGCGCTTGAGGATGCGCCGCTGCTGGCGGTTCGGGCTGAAGTCGGCGACCGGTATGCGCGCGGCGATGCAGGCGGTGCAATGCTGGCAGTGCGGACGATAGAGATGGTCGCCGCTGCGGCGGAAGCCGACTTCCGACAGCGAGGCGTACAGCTGCGTGTCCATGGGCTGGCTGGGATCGAGGAACAGGGTGGTTGCCTGCTCCTCGGGCAGGTAGCTGCACGGGTGCGGTTGCGTCGCGTAGAACTTCAGTCGGGCGAGTTCGGTCATGGTGAACTCCAGCAGGGACCCATAAGCAAGTTTATGCCAGGCACGGAAACTCGCCTAAAAATCCAGGTCGCCGGTAGGAGGCTGGTCGCGATAGCGTTGCAGGTAGTCGGCGAATTCCCCCCGGCCGATGGCGCGGGCGCCCAGGCTGTGCAGGTGGCGGGTCGGCATCTGGCAGTCGATGAGGACGAAGCCGGCGTCGCGCAGATGGCGGACCAGCGTGACGAAGCCGACCTTGGAAGCGTTGTCGGCGCGGCTGAACATCGATTCGCCGAAGAACAGCCTGCCCATGGCCAGGCCGTAGAGGCCGCCGACCAGTTGTCGCTCCTGCCAGACTTCCACGGAGTGGGCAATTCCGCGCAGGTGCAGCTCCTGGTAGGCCAGTTGCATCGGCGTGGTGATCCAGGTGCCGTCGGCGTAGTCGCGCGGCGCGGCACAAGCCTGGATCACCGCCCGGAAGTCACGGTTGAAGGTGACTTCGAAGCGTTGCTGGCGCAGGCACTTGGCCAGGCTGCGGGAAACGTGCAGTTCGTCGGGGAACAGGACGGTGCGCGGGTCGGGCGACCACCAGAGGATCGGCTGGCCATCCTGGTACCAGGGGAAGCAGCCGTGGCGATAGGCTGCGACCAGGCGTTGCGGATTGAGGTCGCCTCCGGCCGCGAGCAGCCCGTTGGGCTCCTGCAGGGCCTTGTCGAGGGGCGGAAAGTCGAAGTCGGTGCGGGAAAGCCAGGTCAGCATGGCGGGGTAGGGGAGGGCGGGCCTCCCCCGGGTCCGATCAATGGTCGTCGAGGTATTTTTCGGCATCCAGCGCGGCCATGCAGCCGGCGCCGGCGGAAGTGATGGCCTGGCGGTAGACGTGGTCGGCCACGTCGCCGGCGGCGAACACGCCTTCGATGCTGGTCTGGGTGGCGTTGCCTTCGCTGCCGCCGTGGATCCGCAGGTAGCCGTCGCGCATTTCCAGTTGGCCCTGGAACAGGTCGGTGTTCGGCTTGTGGCCGATGGCGATGAACACGCCGGCCAGCGACAGTTCGCTGGTGCTGCCGTCGATGGTGCTCTTCAGGCGTACGCCGGTGACGCCGCTGGCGTCGCCCAGCACCTCGTCCAGGGTGGTGTTCCAGTGCAGGCGCACGTTGCCGTTCTCGGCCTTGTCGAACAGCTTGTCCTGGAGGATTTTCTCCGAACGCAGCTTGTCGCGACGGTGGATCAGGTGGACTTCCTTGGCGATGTTGGCCAGGTACAGCGCTTCCTCGACGGCGGTATTGCCGCCGCCGACCACGCAGACCACCTGGTTGCGGTAGAAGAAGCCGTCGCAGGTGGCGCAGGCGGAAACGCCCTTGCCCATGAAGGCTTCTTCCGACGACATGCCCAGGTATTGCGCGGAGGCACCGGTGGCAATGATCAATGCATCGCAGGTATAAGTGCCACTATCGCCCTTCAGTGTGAAGGGGCGCTGTTGCAACTCGGCGGTGTGGATGTGGTCGTAGACGATCTCGGTGTCGAAACGCTCGGCGTGCTGCTGCATGCGGGTCATCAGCGCCGGGCCGGTAAGGCCTTCGACGTCGCCCGGCCAGTTGTCGACTTCGGTGGTGGTGGTCAGCTGGCCGCCTGGCTGGATGCCGGTGATCACCACTGGCTTGAGATTGGCGCGTGCGGCGTACACGGCGGCGGTATAGCCGGCCGGACCGGAGCCCAGGATGATGAGGCGCGAATGCTTGACTTCACTCATAAAAAGACTCCATAAGCCTTTGTCACATAAGAAAATGCGTGCTCCAATGGAGCCGCCTGAAGAGTTCTGCCGGCTATGCTACACCTATCCGCAAAAGGCCGGCAAAACCCCGGGGCCGGGATCAGCCACGCACGGATTGCCGCTGATTTCGGGTGTGATTTTTCAGAGTTTCCCTAAAGCCGTACAATAGGCGCGTTTTGACCAAGACAGCTTCTAAAGCACCAGCCGTGCGCAGGAAAAATAGCGATTTGAAGGATTCGACCACCGCGAGCCATGCCGCCGCATGGCGTCAGCAACTGCATTCCCGCCTGAAGGAAGGGGTCCTGATCGCGCTGGGCGCGCTCTGCCTCTACTTGTGGATGGCTCTGCTCACCTATGACCCGGCCGATCCGAGCTGGAGTCACTCGAGCCAGGTTGACCAGGTGCAGAATGCCGCCGGTCGGCTCGGTGCGGTATCCGCCGATATCCTGTTCATGACGCTCGGCTACTTCGCCTACCTCTTTCCGCTGTTGCTGGGCATCAAGACCTGGCAGGTATTCCGCCGCCGCAACCTGCCGTGGGAATGGAACACCTGGCTGTTTTCCTGGCGCCTGGTCGGGCTGATCTTCCTGATCCTGGCCGGCTCGGCACTGGCCTACATCCATTTCCACGCCAGCGGCCACATGCCGGCCAGCGCCTCGGCCGGCGGCGCCATCGGCCAGAGCCTGGGCCGCGTCGCGGTGGATGCGCTGAACGTGCAGGGCAGCACGCTGGTGTTCTTCGCCCTGTTCCTCTTCGGCCTGACGGTGTTCGCCGACCTCTCCTGGTTCAAGGTGATGGATGTCACCGGCAAGATCACCCTGGACTTCTTCGAACTGATCCAGAACGCCTTCAATCGCTGGATGGGCGCGCGCGCCGAGCGCAAGCAACTGGTCGCGCAACTGCGCGAGGTCGACGAGCGTGTCGCCGAGGTGGTGGCGCCGAGCGTGCCGGACCGCCGCGAACAGTCCAAGGCCAAGGAGCGCCTGCTGGAACGCGAAGAGGCCCTGGCCAAGCACATGAGCGAGCGGGAGAAGCGCCCGCCGCCGAAGATCGATCCGCCACCGCCGCCGAAGGCCCCGGAGCCGAGCAAGCGCGTGCTGAAAGAGAAGCAGGCGCCGCTGTTCGTCGATACGGCGGTGGAGGGCACCCTGCCGCCGCTGTCGCTGCTCGACCCGGCGGAAGTGAAGCAGAAGAGCTACTCGCCCGAGTCGCTGGAGGCGATGTCGCGCCTGCTGGAGATCAAGCTGAAGGAGTTCGGCGTCGAGGTCAGCGTGGATTCGGTGCATCCGGGCCCCGTGATCACCCGTTTCGAGATCCAGCCCGCGGCGGGGGTCAAGGTCAGCCGCATTTCCAACCTGGCCAAGGACCTGGCGCGCTCGCTGGCGGTGATCAGCGTGCGGGTGGTGGAAGTGATTCCCGGCAAGACCACCGTCGGCATCGAGATTCCCAACGAAGACCGGCAGATGGTGCGCTTCTCCGAAGTGCTGTCGTCGCCGGAGTACGACGAGCACAAGTCCACCGTGCCGCTGGCCCTGGGCCACGACATCGGCGGTCGGCCGATCATCACCGACCTGGCGAAGATGCCGCACCTGCTGGTGGCCGGTACCACCGGCTCCGGTAAGTCGGTGGGGGTCAACGCCATGCTCCTGTCGATCCTGTTCAAGTCCACGCCGAGCGAGGCGCGACTGATCATGATCGACCCGAAGATGCTCGAACTGTCGATCTACGAAGGGATCCCGCACCTGCTCTGCCCGGTGGTCACCGACATGAAGGAAGCCGCCAACGCCCTGCGCTGGAGCGTGGCGGAGATGGAGCGGCGCTACCGCCTGATGGCGGCCATGGGCGTGCGCAACCTGGCTGGCTTCAACCGCAAGGTGAAGGACGCCGAGGAGGCCGGCACGCCGCTGACCGACCCGCTGTTCCGTCGCGAAAGCCCGGACGACGAGCCGCCGCAGCTGAGCACCCTGCCGACCATCGTGGTGGTGGTCGACGAATTCGCCGACATGATGATGATCGTCGGCAAGAAGGTCGAGGAGCTTATCGCCCGTATCGCGCAGAAGGCGCGGGCGGCCGGTATCCACCTGATCCTGGCGACCCAGCGGCCGTCGGTGGACGTGATCACCGGCCTGATCAAGGCCAACATCCCGACCCGGATCGCCTTCCAGGTCTCCAGCAAGATCGACTCGCGCACCATCCTCGACCAGGGGGGCGCCGAACAACTGCTCGGCCACGGCGACATGCTCTACCTGCCGCCGGGCACAGGCCTGCCGATTCGCGTACACGGCGCCTTCGTTTCCGACGACGAGGTGCACCGGGTGGTCGAGGCCTGGAAGCTGCGCGGCGCGCCCGACTACATCGAGGACATCCTCGCTGGCGTCGACGAAGGCGGCGGCGGTGGCGGTTCCTTCGATGGCGGCGACGGCTCCGGCGAAGGCAGCGAGGACGACCCGCTCTACGACGAGGCGGTACGTTTCGTCACCGAGAGTCGCCGGGCATCGATCTCCGCCGTGCAACGCAAGCTGAAGATCGGCTACAACCGCGCCGCGCGGATGATCGAGGCGATGGAGATGGCCGGCGTGGTCACCCCGATGAATACCAACGGCTCCCGCGAAGTCATCGCGCCGGCGCCGGTTCGTGATTGAACCCGACAGGTTTTAGAGGATTCCGATGCGACTGATCCGCACGTTGTTCGTTGCCGCCCTGGCCATGGGCGCTTCGCTGGCCCATGCCGACGACAGCGCCGCCGTCCAGCGCCTGACCGGCCTGCTGAACAAGGCCCAGACCCTGACCGCGCGTTTTTCCCAGCTGACCCTGGACGGTAGCGGCACGCGCCTGCAGGAAACCGCCGGCCAACTGAGCCTGAAGCGGCCGGGACTGTTCCGCTGGCATACCGATGCGCCGAACGAGCAATTGCTCATTTCCAACGGCGAGAAGGTCTGGCTGTACGACCCGGACCTGGAGCAGGTGACCATCCAGAAGCTCGATCAGCGCCTGACCCAGACGCCGGCGCTGCTGCTCTCCGGCGACATCTCGAAGATCAGCGAAAGCTTCGCCATCACCTACAAGGAAGGCGGCAACGTAGTCGATTTCGTGCTCAAGCCGAAGACCAAGGACACCCTCTTCGACACCTTGCGCCTGTCGTTCCGCAGCGGCAAGGTGAACGACATGCAGATGATCGATGGCGTCGGCCAGCGCACCAACATCCTGTTCTTCGACGTGAAGATGAACGAGGCGCTGGATGCCAAGCAATTCACCTTCGACGTTCCGCCGGGCGTCGACGTGATCCAGGAGTAAGCGCAAGCCGTGGATCTGTTCCGCAGCGAGCCCGTCGCGCAGCCCCTGGCGGCACGGCTGAGGCCCGCAAACCTGGACGAGTACGTGGGGCAGGAACACCTGCTGGCCCGCGGCAAGCCCTTGCGCGAGGCGCTGGAGCAGGGCGCGCTGCACTCGATGATCTTCTGGGGCCCGCCGGGAGTCGGCAAGACCACCCTGGCGCGGCTGCTGGCGCAGGTGTCGGACGCCCATTTCGAGACCATTTCCGCGGTGCTGTCCGGGGTCAAGGAGATCCGCCAGGCGGTCGAGGTGGCCAAGCAGCACGCGGCGCAATACGGGCGCCGGACCATCCTGTTCGTCGATGAGGTGCACCGCTTCAACAAGAGCCAGCAGGATGCCTTCCTGCCCTATGTGGAAGACGGCACGCTGATCTTCATTGGCGCGACCACCGAGAACCCGTCCTTCGAGTTGAACAATGCGCTGCTTTCGCGGGCTCGCGTGTATGTCCTCAAGAGCCTCGACGAAGCCGCCCTGCGCAAGCTGGTGGGCCGCGCGCTGAACGAGGACAAGGGCCTCGGCAAGCGCAAGCTGAGGCTGCCGGAGGAGAGCTTCCAGGTTCTCCTGGCCGCCGCCGACGGCGATGGGCGGCGCCTGCTGAACCTGCTGGAGAATGCTGCCGACCTCGCCGAGGACGGCAGCGAGATCAGTCCCGAACTGCTGCAGAATCTGCTCGGCGACACCCGCCGGCGTTTCGACAAGGGTGGCGAGGCGTTCTACGACCAGATCAGCGCGCTGCACAAGTCGGTGCGCGGCTCCAATCCCGACGCGGCACTCTATTGGTTCGCGCGCATGCTCGACGGTGGCTGCGATCCCCTGTACATCGCCCGGCGGGTGGTGCGCATGGCCAGCGAGGAGGTTGGCAACGCCGATCCTCGCGCTCTCGGCCTGTGCCTGTCGGCCTGGGACGTGCAGGAGCGTCTGGGCAGCCCCGAAGGCGAGCTGGCGGTGGCCCAGGCCATCGTCTACCTGGCCTGCGCGCCGAAGAGCAATGCGGTGTACAGCGCGTTCAACGCGGCGATGCGCGACGTCGCCGAAAGCGGCTCGCGGGAAGTGCCATTGCACTTGCGCAACGCGCCGACCAAATTGATGAAGAGCCTCGGCTATGGCGAGGAATACCGCTACGCCCACGACGAGCCGGATGCCTATGCCGCCGGAGAGGATTATTTCCCCGAGGATCTGGAGCCGCGGCGTTACTATCAACCGGTGCCGAGGGGCCTGGAACTGAAGATCCGCGACAAGCTGGAACACCTGGCCGAGCTGGATCGCACCAGTCCCCGCCAACGCAGAAAATCCTGAGCGGTATGGGCTCGGCGGAGCTAGCCAGGCTTCCGCGACGGCGTCGATGACGTCGCCGGGGCCGGCGAAGCGCCAACCGGGCCACGAACCGCCGATAACCGACACGAGACGAGAAAAGAGCATGCTCGATCCCAAACTGGTACGCACCCAGCCGCAAGAAGTGGCTGCCCGCCTGGCCACCCGTGGCTTCCAACTGGATGTCGCGCGCATCGAAGCGCTGGAAGAGCAGCGCAAGTCGGTACAGACCCGTACCGAGCAACTGCAGGCCGAGCGCAACGCGCGCTCCAAGGCGATCGGCCAGGCCAAGCAACGTGGCGAGGACATCGCGCCGCTGCTGGCCGATGTCGACCGCATGGGCTCCGAGCTGGAGGAAGGCAAGCGCCAGCTGGACGCCATCCAGGGCGAACTGGATGCCATGCTGCTGGGCATTCCCAACCTGCCGCACGAGTCGGTGCCGGTCGGTGCCGACGAGGACGCCAACGTCGAAGTGCGTCGCTGGGGCACGCCGAAGACCTTCGATTTCGAGGTCAAGGACCATGTCGCCCTCGGTGAACGGCACGGCTGGCTGGATTTCGAGACCGCCGCCAAGCTTTCCGGCGCGCGCTTCGCCCTCATGCGCGGCCCGATCGCCCGCCTGCATCGCGCCCTGGCGCAGTTCATGATCAACCTGCATACCGCCGAGCATGGCTACGAGGAGGCCTACACCCCCTATCTCGTCCAGGCTCCGGCGCTGCAAGGCACCGGCCAGTTGCCGAAGTTCGAGGAGGACCTGTTCAAGATCGGCCGCGACGGCGAAGCCGACCTCTACCTGATCCCGACCGCCGAGGTTTCGCTGACCAACATCGTCTCCGGGCAGATCCTCGATGCCAAGCAGTTGCCGCTGAAGTTCGTCGCCCATACCCCGTGCTTCCGCAGCGAGGCTGGTGCCTCCGGGCGCGATACCCGCGGCATGATCCGCCAGCACCAGTTCGACAAGGTGGAGATGGTGCAGATCGTCGATCCGGCCACCTCCTACGAGGCGCTGGAAGGCCTGACCGCCAACGCCGAGCGCGTCCTGCAACTGCTCGAGCTGCCGTATCGGGTGCTGGCGCTGTGCACCGGCGACATGGGCTTCGGTGCGACCAAGACCTACGACCTGGAAGTCTGGGTTCCCAGCCAGGACAAGTACCGCGAGATTTCCTCCTGCTCCAACTGCGGCGACTTCCAGGCCCGGCGCATGCAGGCCCGCTACCGCAATCCGGAAACCGGCAAGCCCGAGCTGGTGCACACCCTCAACGGCTCCGGCCTGGCCGTCGGTCGCACCCTGGTGGCGGTACTGGAGAACTACCAGCAGGCGGACGGCTCGATCCGTGTGCCGGAAGTCCTCAAGCCCTACATGGCTGGCATCGAGGTGATCGGCTGACATGGATTTCCTGCCGCTGTTCCACTCCTTGCAAGGGCGCCTCGCGCTGGTGGTCGGCGGCGGCGAAGTCGCCCTGCGCAAGGCGCGCCTGCTGGCCGACGCCGGCGCGCGCCTGCGCGTGGTCGCGCCGCAGATCCACATCGAACTGCGGCATCTGGTGGAGCAGGGCGGCGGCGAGCTGCTCGAACGCGACTACCAGGACGGCGACCAGCCCGGCTGCGCCCTGATCATCGCCGCCACCGACGACGAACCGCTGAACGCCGAGGTGTCGCGAGCGGCCAATGCGCGCGGGATACCGGTCAACGTGGTGGACGCGCCGGCCCTGTGCAGCGTGATCTTCCCGGCCATCGTCGACCGTTCGCCGCTGGTGGTGGCGGTCTCCAGCGGCGGCGATGCGCCCGTGCTGGCGCGGCTGATCCGGGCCAAGCTGGAAACCTGGATTCCCTCGACCTACGGGCAACTGGCCGGACTCGCCAGCCGCTTCCGCCACCGGGTCAAGGAATTGCTACCCGACCTGCAGCAGCGCCGGGTGTTCTGGGAAAACCTGTTCCAGGGCGAGATCGCCGAGCGTGTCCTGGCCGGCCGTCCGGCGGAAGCCGAGCGTCTCCTGGAAGAGCGCCTGGCCGGCGGCCTCGCGCACATAGCCACGGGCGAGGTATATCTGGTCGGGGCCGGGCCGGGGGATCCGGACCTGCTGACGTTCCGTGCCCTGCGCCTGATGCAGCAGGCCGACGTGGTGCTCTACGATCGCCTGGTGGCGCCTTCGATCCTCGAATTATGCCGCCGCGATGCCGAACGTCTGTACGTCGGCAAGCGCCGCGCCGAACATGCGGTGCCGCAGGATCGGATCAACCGCCTGCTGGTGGAGCTGGCCAGCCAGGGCAAGCGCGTGCTGCGCCTGAAGGGCGGCGACCCGTTCATCTTCGGCCGCGGCGGTGAGGAAATCGACGAACTGGCTGCCCACGGCATACCTTTCCAGGTCGTGCCGGGAATCACTGCGGCCAGCGGCTGCGCGGCCTACGCCGGGATTCCGCTGACTCATCGCGACCATGCGCAATCGGTTCGTTTCGTCACCGGTCACCTGAAGGACGGCACCACCGACCTGCCGTGGCAGGACCTGGTAGCGCCTGGCCAGACCCTGGTGTTCTACATGGGCCTGGTGGGATTGCCGGTGATCTGCGAGCAACTGGTCGTCCACGGTCGCTCCGCGCAGACCCCGGCGGCGCTGATCCAGCAGGGGACCACCGTCCAGCAGCGGGTATTCACCGGAACCCTGGAAAACCTGCCGCAGCTGGTGGCCGAGCACGAAGTGCATGCGCCGACCCTGGTGATCGTCGGCGAAGTCGTGCAACTGCGCGACAAGCTGGCCTGGTTCGAAGGCGCCCGCGAGGACGCCTGAGCCTTCAGCCTTCTCCCCAGATGCCCTTGCCGGGAAGTCGTTCCCGGCCTGGCGCGCGCGCCAGGTCGAGGCGCGGGCCCAGCGGTACTATCCCGGTCGGGTTGATGGTACGGTGGCTGGCGTAGTAGTGCCCCTTGATATGTTCGAAGTCCACTGTCTCGCCGATGCCCGGGCGTTGGTACAGCTCGCGCAGCCAGCCGGAGAGATTCGGGTAGTCTTCGATGCGCCGCAGGTTGCATTTGAAGTGTCCGTGGTACACCGCATCGAAGCGCACCAGGGTGGTGAACAGGCGGATATCGGCCTCGGTCAGGTATTCGCCGGCCAGGTAGCGGCGTTCGCCGAGCAAGCCTTCCAGGTAGTCCAGCTCCTCGAACAACTGGACGAAGGCCTCCTCGTAGGCGTCCTGGCGAGTGGCGAAGCCGGCACGGTACACGCCGTTGTTGACCGCCGGATAGATGCGTCCGTTGAGGCGTTCGATCTCCTCGCGCAGCGGCTCCGGGTAGAAGTCCAGCGCGTTGGCGCCGATGGCGTCGAAGGCGCTGTTGAAGATGCGGACGATATCGGCTGATTCGTTGTTGACGATCTTCTGCGCCTGCTTGTCCCACAGCAGCGGCACCGTGACCCGGCCGCTGTAGTGCGGGTCGTCGCGGGTATAGCGCTGGTGCAGAAAGGCCAGGCCGTCGAGGCGATCGCCAGTGGAGCCGTGGGCGGGGTCGAAGGTCCAGCCGTTCTCGCGCATCAGCCAACTGACCACCGAAACATCCACCAGCGACTCCAGCCCCTTCAGCTTGCGCACGATCAGGGTCCGATGGGCCCAGGGGCAGGCCAGCGAGACATAGAGATGGTAGCGCCCGCCCTCGGCGGGGAACGCCGGCTCGCCCAGCCAATGGCGGCGCTGGGCGTTTTCGCGCTGGAAGCGGCCGTCTTTCTGTGTGTCATACCACTGGTCGTGCCAGCGGCCATCGATCAACTGTCCCATGAGCGGGTTCCTCCATACGTCGTTGGAGGAACAGTCTAGTGTCGGTTGATCGATAAATTTATATAAATAAAGGGCTATTCGTATCGATCAGATCGATTCGTTTCGGGTCGCCCAGTAGTGTGCGGCTTCCTTGAAGGCTTCTTCGCGATTCTTGCCAAGGGCCCGTAGCGCCAGGGCCATGCTGGAGAGCACCGCCAGGTGGCCATAGGCGTCGCCTTCGCGGCCGTCCCAGACGGCCCGAAGGAAACCCGGGTCGAGCTGTTCCGGCTTCATGTGCCGGTGCGTCGACAATGCCGGCCATTCCTCGTCCCAGGCTTCGCCCTGGTCGCAACCATACAGGTGGGCGACGACGTCCGGGTTGACTTCGATCTCGCCGCCTTCGCCCTTGATGACGATGGCCCGGTCGCCGAGCAGGCGGCTGGCCTCGCGGTGGGTTTCCTGGTAACCGGGGTGGAAGATGCTCTGCAGGATGCAATCCGCATTCAGGGGGTTGAGCAGGCGAACCAGCGAATGGATCGGCGAGCGCAGACCGAGGGTATTGCGCAGATCGATCATACGTTGCAGCACCGGCATCCAGGCGCCGAGCGGAATGAACGCCAGGTGGCCGCGCTCCAGGGCCTGTTCTACCTGCAGCCAGTCGTGGCAGAGCGGGATCTCCAGCGCCGCCAGCAACTGTTCGCTGTACAGGCGTCCGGCGGTATGCGCGCCGCCGCCGTGCATGAGGATGCGCACGCCATGGCCGGCCAGGCACTTGGCGGCCAGCAGGTACCAGGGCAGGTGGCGCTTCTTGCCGGCGTAACTGGGCCAGTCGAGGTCGACGCGCAAGGACGGGACTTGCAGGCGCTCGCGCACCGCCTCGGTGAAACCGGCCAGTTCCTCGCTGCTTTCCTCCTTGTGCCGCAGGAGCATGAGGAAGGCGCCCAGCTGGGTGTCCTCGACCCTGCCGTCGAGGATCATGCCGAGGGCCTCGCGGGCTTCCTCCCGGGTCAGGCTGCGCGCTCCGCGCTTGCCTTTGCCGAGGATGCGGACGAACTGGGCGAACGGATGTTCGGCGGGAGTCGAGAGAGTCATAGACAGTTGCTCGGTTTCGGCAGGCCGGCCAGCTTCGCGCCAAGCTTGGCCGGGGCGCCCTTGAACAGGTGGTTGAGGTGCAGGCTGTTGCCCTTGTCCGGCCCCAGTCGCTGGGCGACGTACTTGATCAGCGGGCGGTTGGCCGGAGACAGCTGGAACTCCGCATAGAACTCGCGGAGCAGTTGGAGAATCTCCCAGTGCTCGGCGGTCAGGGCCAGCTCCTCGCGGGCGGCCAGGGCTTCCGCCACCGGCTCCGACCAATCGTCGAGGGCGGCGAGGTAGCCGTCCTTGTCCAGCCGGATTTCCCGGCCTTCCAGCGTAAGGAGCGTCATAGCCAACTGTTGACCTTGTCGAAGCGGGTGGCGAGTTCGACGAAGCCGGGGTAGTCCACCGCCACCAGGCGAGCGGGGACGTCCTCGATACCGCGCGCCTGGAGGTCTTCCAGCAGGGCGAACAGTTCGATTTCCGCCGGCATCAGTTCCAGGGCCTGGCAGGCGTGGCTGCCGGCCAGCAAGGCGTGCACGGCGTCGCCGCAGAGCAGCAGGCCGTCGCCGGGGTTGAGCAGGTACAGGCAACTGCCCAGGCGGCCGTCATTGAACGGCGAGCGGGACAGTACGTGGAGGGTCGTGGCCATCAGAGGGTAATCACCTGGTCGTAGCGTTGCAGCAGGTCGCGCAGGGCCTGGTCGTCGAGCACCTCGACCGCGAGGGCCAGGCGCTCTTCCGCCAGGCCACGCTCGCGCAGGCTGCGGGCCGAGACGTAGAGGTCGTCCACGCCGAACATCGGCAGGGCCTGCAGGTTGGCCTGCAGGTCCTTCTGCTGCAGGTGCGCAGGATGCTGGCCGGGAGCCAGCTGGAACGCGCCGTCGTCGAGGAACAGCATGCCGACCGGTAGATCGAAGGCGCCGCCGGCCAGGGCTATGTCCAGCGCCTCGCGGGCGCTCGGGCCGGACCAGGGCGACTGGCGGCTGATGATCAGCAGCGACTGGCTCATCGGTCGCCTCCGAAGCAGACCAGGCGGTCCGCGGTTTGCGCCGCCTCGTGCAACTGGCCGAGTCCGGACAGTTCCCATGGTGCGCCAAGGTTGGCGCCGGGACGGCCGTAGCGTTCGGCTTCCTCGGCGTTCAGCACGCCGCGGCGAAGGGCGGCGGCGATGCAGACCACGGCGTCCAGGCCGTTGCGCTCGACCAACTCGCGCCAGGCGGCGGGCAGGTCGAACTCGTCCTGGCCGCTCACGACGTTGGCCGAGGCGCTGTGCACGCCGTCCTGGTAGAGGAACAGGCGGACGATTTCGTGCCCGCCGGCCAGCGCGGCTTCGCTGAAGCGCAGCGCGCGGCGGGCGGCGGGGGAGTGGGGGGGGGCGAATAGGGCGATGGCGAATTTCATGCTGCGATACGCGAAGGATTTCTTCGAATGATAAACCAATGCCTGTGTTTTGCCGGTCCGCAAATGAAAAAGCCCGTCGCGGGGACGGGCTTTTCCGGAGGCGCTTTCTATCAGTCGTCGCCGCCGGCGATGCCGAAGATCTGCAACAGGCTGATGAACAGGTTGTAGATCGACACGTACAGGCTGATGGTGGCCATGATGTAGTTGCGTTCGCCGCCGTGGATGATCGCGCTGGTCTGGTAGAGGATCATCGCCGAGGAGAACAGGACGAAGCCGGCGCTGATCGCCAGTTGCAGGCCACTGATCTGGAAGAACAGCGATACCAGCACGGCGCCCAGCAGGACGAAGAAGCCGGCGGTGATGAAGCCGGACAGGAAGCTCATGTCCTTGCGGGTGGTCAGCACATAGGCGGACAGGCCGAAGAACACCAGGGCGGTCATGGCGAACGCCGAAGTGATGACGCTGCCGCCGTTGGGCAGGCCGAGGTACATGTTGAGGATCGGGCCGAGCGTGTAGCCCATGAAGCCGGTCAGGGCGAAGGTGCTGACCAGGCCCCAGGCGCTGTTGCGCAGCTTCACGGTAAGGAAGAACAGGCCGTAGAAGCCGATCAGCACCACGAACACGTTCGGATAGGGCAGGCGCATCTGCTGCGAAACGTAGGCCACCAGGCCGCTGAAGGCCAGGGTGAGTGCCAGCAGGCCGTAGGTATTGCGCAGAACGCCGCTGACTTCACGCTGTTCCGCGACGGCGGAGTTCAGCTGATATTGCTGTTCTTGCATGGTGTGGGTACTCCTTAACGGGAACGGGTCCATGACGTACTGATGGGCATGATAGCAAAGCCTCTGCCAGGGCCAATCGATAGAGTTTGACAGTGTGTTGCTATCCGGTACTATGGCGCCCCGCGATGCGGAGGTGTGGCCGAGTGGTTTAAGGCAACGGTCTTGAAAACCGTCGAAGGGGAGACTCTTCCGTGAGTTCGAATCTCACCGCCTCCGCCATATAACCTTCTGTTTTCATTGATGTTTTCATTCGATCCACTCTCAGGAGTGAACGATTTGGGAACAAACTGGGAACGAGGCGCAGAAAAAAGGGGCCCTGCAGGGCCCCTTTTTCGTTGCTTCAGGAAAGTTTCAGCGCCTGGTTCAGCAGACCTACGATGTCGGGGCCGTCCTTGCTGATCCACTTGGCGTAATGCTTGAAGATCATCGCCGTCGAGGTGTGCCCCATCTGGTCCGCGATCCATTCGGGAGTGGCGATGCCGCTGCTGAGCATCTGGCTGGCGAAGGTGTGACGGCACTGATTGGGACCACGCGAGCGGACGCCCGCATTCCTGAGGTGGCCATGCCACCAGCCGTTGCGCAGCGTATCCGACGTGGAGTACGCCGCCCCGCTAGCACTGTTGTGGAACACGAAGCGTACCCGTTGAGCCTTTCTGGTCCGGTTGTCGCGGTCTATCACCTCGATCTGTACGGGCGGAAGGCGTCTGGTTAGTTTGGCCTGCTGCTGCAGTGCGCGCAGCGCCGGGGCCAGTAGCTGGACCTTCCTCGTCGATCGGCGAGTCTTGGTGACCTTGTACTGGCTGCGTACACGGGCGCGGCGGAAAACCACGGTCCCCGTGTCCAAATCGACATCTTCCCAGGCCAGAGCTATGGCCTCGCTGACGCGGGGGCCGCTCCAGATCATGAATTCCGCCAGGTTCAGCTCACCGATGCGCGCGGTTTCGGTACCGAGGATGAGGTCGATTTCCTCTCGAGTGAATGGGTCTGGGTCATCCGCATCCGGGAGAGTGATCACGATGCCGTCTGTTGGGTCGTGCGCGGTCCGGTTCCGAGTTCGATACAGCCGGAAGATCTGCCGCAGGTTGCTGACGATCTCTCGCACCGTCTTGTTGTGCAGCTTGGGCATGAGCGTGTTCTGCACCCAGTCTTGAATGTCCAGGTGGTCGATGCTGTCGGCCTGGCTGTCACCCCAGCGGGGTCGGATGTGGGTTTCCACGCGGCTGGTGTAGCCGCGGAAGCCGCTGGCGGCGATCTGGTTGCGTTTGATATCGAGCCAGAGGTCGATGTAATGGCCGAGGGTGTTGCTTTTCACCCGGGGTGAGTCCGGGAAGTGTCGGCTGTAGTTGAAGACTCCTTGCTTGATCTCGTAGTTGATGATGCCGGCCAGCCGTTCGGCATTGGCTATATTTTCGGGCGTTGCGTCCCCTGGTATGGACTCCCTACACAGCTCGCCCTGGTAGCGGAAGTAGATCCTGATCCGGTTTCCGCGTACCTCGACTCCGTCTGCCATCTGGTTCCCCTGATCCACACCAAGCGTTCAGGCTATCAAGCCTCCAAAAAATAGGCCCGCAAGCGGGCCAAGAAGATTCGTTGCCTGTTTCTGGTAGCTCTCTACCGACCGGCCGCCACTACGAAGCACAAGGCCAGGACGGCCAGGGTTGCCAGCGAGAAGTTCAGCAGGCTCCTCGGGCTGTCTAACATCTTCAATAGTTCGTGCATGTTGCTTCTCCTCAGAGACTCCCAGCAGGTTCTGAAATACTCAGTCCAACGGCGACCTGACGCACCCAGATTGGCGTACTACTGAGCAGGAAGGTCTCGCCAGCCTCAGCCAGCAACAGGGTGGTGCCCATCACGCCGGCGATGGCCTCGGCCGCAGCCGGCGGAACCGCATTGCCGATCCGCTCGCGCCAGTCGCTGTCGCTCAGGCCGTCGAGGGCCAACTGCTCTTCGGGGTCGACCAAGCTCTGCAGTGCGGCGAGTTCCAGGGTGGTAAACGGCCTGTGCCAGGTGCCGTCCAGCGACTGGATGATGCAGGTCAGCCGGTCGTTCGCCTCCGGCATGCGCGGATCGGCCACGCTCCATCGACCGTTGTCGTGCCTCGCACTGGCCGACACCGCGCCGGCGGATTGGTCGAACCCAACTACGCCGTAGTGGCCGCCGGTCAGGTAGGCGTCGCCCTTGGTGCGATCGAGCACGCGCGGATCAGCGATCGACAGCGCGCCGCTGGCCACCTGCTGGGAGCCGGTGACCGTGCCGGTAGCGCTTCCCCACTCGCCGACGTGCAATTTGCGGCTGCTCGCCCCTGGGTGCCAGTTGTGGTACCTGGGATCGGCAACAGCCTGGCCGCCGGAGCTGGGTGAGTGCCCGCCGGTGACGGTTCCGGCGTGGCTCCCCATGCTGACGACGCGAAACACGTTGTTGTGCCGGACGCCGCCTGGGCGCGGGTCGGCCACGGCGAATGCGCCCTGGCCGGTAGTACTGGCCGCGATCACGGTGCCGGACGGACCGTCCCAGTCGGTGACGGGGTACTTGCCGAAGCTCTGGCCGCGGGGATCGGCGACGGAGTACGTGCCCTGGCCGGGCGACTTGACGCCGATGATGGCGCCCGAGGTGTCAGTCCAGCGGCGCACGCCGTACTGCTGGTACTGCAGGGCGTTTGCCGGCGCGCGAGGATCCGCGACTGAGAACCGCCCGTTCATCGGGCGGCTCGCGCCGGCGACAACGCCGCACGAATCGCCCCAGTGATTCACGCCCAGGACGCCCCGGTGGTACTCCGGCACGATGATCAGATCGCGCAGGTAGCCGTCCTCGACGGCCAGGTCATTCAGGCTGCGCCAGTCGCTGCCGGCGCGCACCAGGGCGAGGCGCACCCAGGTCTTCCACTGCAGGGACGGTACGCGGTGCATTGGGCCGGCGGCCTCGATGTCGCCGGGAAGCGGCATGCGGCCGAGGATGTCGCCGACGGCGCGGAGCGACTTCTTCTCTGGTTCGTACAGGAAGGGCGGCACTTTCTCGACGTGGCGGGCGACAAGCAGGAAGCGCTTCCGGGACTGCGCCAGGCCGCCGAGTTCGCCGCAGTCGTGAGTGGTTTCCGCCACGGCGTAGCCGAAGCCGCCGAGTAGGCTGTTGATCTGGTCAAGCAGGTGCCGGCCGCGGCTCGCCAGGCGCGGGACGTTCTCGAAGACGATAAGCGGCACCGGGTCATCGGCCCATGCCTCGCCCATCAGCCAGATGCAGCGCAGCGTCAACTCGTTCAGCGCCTGGTACTTCGGGGTCAGGCTCATCTTCTCCGACAGCAGGCCGCTGGCACCCTTGCAGGGCGAGCTAATGAACACGGCGTCCGGTCGGCGCCCGCCCGCGGCGCGGCGGATGTCCTCCGGGGTTGCCTCCCGCCAGCCCGCCGGCGGCTCCTTGCCGTGGAACCGCACGTACTGGTCGCGGGTGAAGAGGTCCAGCAGGGTGCCCGGGACACCAGCCAGTCGCTCGAAGTCGCGCAGGCCGGCAGGGTCCACGTCGATCCCGCCGAGGCAGACCCATTCGGCCTCGACGTTGCCGACCCGCGGACGCGCCCGGTTGAAGCCTGCGGCGCCGCCGCCGAGGCCGCAGCAGAAGTGGAAGTGGTAGAGGGTACGCTTAAGCATGCCGACGCCCTCCCTGCGCTTTCTTGGCCGCCAGGTTGGCCATGTAGCTGGCCCACTCGACCGCCTTGGCCTGTTGGCGAATCCGGCTGCAGCGCTGGTGCTTGCCGGTGGAACGCGCGTTGCCGCAGATGTCGCAGGTGCTCGGAAGGTCCAGCCGCTTGCTGGCCATCGCTGGACGAGTGTGGGTGGCTGACGTGGCTGTGCTAGCCTTGGCGTCGCCGCCTTGGGGTTGATTCGCTTGCATGGTGTCTCTCCTTTGGGGTGGTCGGCGCCAGGGAGTTGCCGCTCCCTGGCGCCTCTTCTTCAGCGCCGCGCGGGGTGCTCGCGCAGTTCCTGACAGCTGATGCAGCACTCGCAGCCTGGGGCGGCCTGGCGGCGGGCCTCGGGTATCTGCTCGCCGCAGTCCTCGCACCAGAGGGCGCTGGGCGCCAGGCGGGTGTTCGTCCGCTGGGCCAGGGCGGCCTGGATCATGTTCTCGGCCCGTTCGTTGGCCTGGTCGATCACATCCACAGTCAGTCTCCCTATGCCGGCAGCGATGCTGCGGCCCAGCGTTTGCGCAGGTCCTGCCAGATCGCGTCGCCGTCCTCGAAGTACTCATGCACTTCCTGTTTCGGGGCGTAGTCCATACGCAGCACGGACAGGCACGCATCGAACAGAGCTGGGTCGAGGCGGCGTAGCTCGGTGAGGTCGAAGCGGTGGGCTTGGCCGTTGTACAGGCCGAGCAGGAACCGACCGATCACGCCGCTCTGGCCGCTGTCGCGCTGTGCGATCGGGAGCAGGCGTTTCAACGCTGTGATGCCGGCTACCTCGTTCTCCTGCTGCCTGGCCTGGAAGTCGTGGATCAACTGCAGATAGTCGTGGGGGAGGGGTTGCATGGTGTCTCTCCTATCGGTTTGTGGTCCCGGCGTTGCCGCGCCGGGTCGAAGGTCGTCGGTCAGTTCGCTACAACGGCGTGGATGGTGAGGTCGCTGGGGATATCGCCTTTGAGGTGCCGCAGGTGCTTGATCTGTTGCTCACTGCATTCGTCGATGCAGATCACCTTGGCGCCGTGGCTGATGCGGTGGCGCACCAACAGCTCTAGGTCGAACGGTGTGTAGAGACTGCCGCTGATGATCTGGTGCTCTTCCTGACCGGCCTTACGTGCGGTCTGGCGCAGGCGAATGGTCTTGCCGGTCATCCGTGCGCCGCGTTCTACGTTCAGTTGCATGGTGTCTCTCCTTTGGGATTGCAGTTCCGGCGTTGCCGCGCCGGTCAGGCTTGGAAAATCCAGCACTTGACGGTGCTGGGTCGGTTGGTGAAAGGGTTCTGGCGGGCGTGTGCCGCCCGCACTGCGCTGTCGACGGCCTTGTATTCGATGAATTTGTGCCGGCGGGACTCTTTCAGCAGGTCGCGCAGGGTTGCCGCGTCGGCCACCTTCTGGCGGTGGTCGGCGGCCAGCTTCACGAACTCATTAAGGTTGATGGCGATGGTTCCGGGGTTCTTGCTGTGGTTGAGCACCGGCTCTTCGCTGAGGTTTTCGAGGTAGGCGTAGACCTCCCAGAACTCGGCCACCTCGGGCGCGTCGGCGTTGACGGCGTCCTGGCGCTCCAGGGCCATCGTCATCAGGGTCTGCTGAGCGCAGGCGAGCTGGTGCTCGGACAGCGGCACCACCAGGCGCAGCGCGTCGACCAGGGCCATCATCTGCGCGTGGTTGAGGATCAGCCGCTCGATACGAATCTGCTTCAGACCGCGCAGCGTCGCGCTGTGAACCTTCAGCCGCTCGCGGAAGCACTCCAGCACGCGGGCCTCGGAGCGGATGGCCATCAGCAGCAAGTGGCTGACCTCGAGCACGTCCAGGTGGTTGAGGTTGTCGGCCGCGGCCTGGCTCTCGCGGGTGATCTCTGGGCGAATGAAGTGCAGCTTCACGATACGGGTCATGATCGCTTCGGAGGCCTGCACCGTGGCGTTCTGGCTCATCACCAGAGTGCCGCGAAAGGGGGGCTCGTAGGTCTCGTTGCCGGCGGTCTTCTGGCCGGTCACGCCCAACGCGCGGCCGTTGAACAGCGGCTTGAACTCGTCCCAGTCGAAGGACTTGGCGGCGCCGCCGGCGCGGCTGTTGTCGCTGCGGTCGGCCTCGAGCATGACCATGGGCATGTTCGACAGTTGGGTCAGCCAGCGGCGCAGGCCCGCCTTGGTCATCTTCGACGGGTCCTGGCCTTCCTCGTCCGCCCGGCCGAGCAGCTTCCACAGGAAGGTGATCAGCGTGGACTTGCCGGCACCGGCCTCGCCGGTGGCCTCGAGGAACGGAAAGGACTGGAACTCGGCGCGGATCTGCTCCGCGAACAGCGAGCCGAACCAGAATGCCAGCGCCACCAGGCCCTTGGCGCCGAAGCAGGTCCACAGCCAGTCCAGCCACTCCGGGCGGTAGTCCTTGGCGTCGGTGGCGATCTGCAGCTTGATCGAACGCTGCAGGGTCTTCAGGCGCAGCTTTTGGAATTCGAAGAAGTCTTCGGCGTTGGCCTTCTCGATCACGCCGCCGCGCACCGCCACGTCGCCCAGGACGTAGCAGGCATGCTCCCGGCTGTAGCCCAGGTAATCGATGGTGGCCACCGTCTTCAGGCCGGTGAGTTGCAGCTTCATGATCTGGTCGAGCTGCGCGCCGCTGCCGGTGAAGATCGCCCCGGCTGCCACGCCGAGCAGGCGCTTCTTGAACTCGCTGGCCGCCGCGACTTGGGCGCTGGTGAAGGTGTTCTTCACGCTCTCGTCGTCGGGGCGATCGATGCGGAAGTAGTACCAGCTCTCGTCTGTGACCTCGTTGCGCTGGAAGTACAGGGCCTGGGGGAAGCAGTTGGCGATTTCCACGACGCCGCCGGCTTGCTGCAGGGCCTTGTCGCGCATCTGTTTCTGGTTCAGCAATTGGTCGTCGTGGTTGTCGCTGTCCTCCAGGCTCTGCATGGCCTTGTTGAACTTCTCGATATCCAGCTTGAACCAGTAGAGGCGGTTGGCGAAGCGGAAGTGGAATTCACCGCGCTTGCCCCAGTCGTACATCAGCAGGGCCTTCTCCGCCGCACTCTCGGCGATCAGCAGCGCGCCCTCATGACGCGCGGTCTTGAGGTCCTTCTCGATCTGTGCGGCGCGCTCGGCCGCGTCATCGATGAACATCCAGCGCTGGTGCAGGTCGTTCCAGTCGAATTTGCGGTTGTTGCGCTGCGGTAGTTGGGCCGCTTCGCAGACGTAGCCCAGGGCACGCGCCTCGGTCACCCAGCGCCGGGTGTACTTGTGGGCACCTGGTTCGTTGTCCAGCGCCCAGATCAGTTTCGGCAGCTTGCCGCCACGGGCTGCCGCGAGCTCGCGCAAGGACTGCTCGGGGAAGGCGTTGGAGCTCATGGCCGACACGGCGTCGATGCCGTGGTGCAGCAGCGCGATGGCGTCGAAGATACCTTCGACGATCCACAGCTCCTTCACCTCCTGCAGGTCGACGCTGGGTGGGCACCACCAGACACCGCGCGGGCTGTCGCCCGGCTTGAAGCGCGCCTTCTTCTTGCCGAAGCGGCTCGGGCGATCGATCAGGCGTTCCCAGTAGCCGCCTTTCTTCAGCGGGAAGCGTACTGTCGCGCTACCGATCTCAAGGTCGCGGTCCCAGTAGTTTTCCTGGCTGTACCAGCCATCGATCAGCGTCAAGTCGAAGCCGCGGGCATGTGCCAGGTACGCCCGGGCCGAGGCGGCGGGTTCCTTGTCGGTGGCCGGCGCTCGCTTGCTCCAGTCGTCGAAGAGCTCCGGGTAGATTTCCTTGATGTGCCAGGTGTCGCCGCACTTGCCGCGCCCGCAGCGGATGAACCAGGGGCTGTCGACCAGGGTGTAGAGCTCCTTTTTGCCGCACGTCGGGCACTCGCCCTTGCGCATGTACTTCGTGCCCTTGATCGGCGTCAGGCCGTACTGATCCTGCAGGCGGCGCAGCACGTCGGCCTTGAGTTCGCGGTCCATTTCCTTCATGCGCGCCCCCGAATCTGCTTGCGCAGTTCGCGGATGGTCCGGCAGATGCCGGCAATGTGTGGGCGATCCTCGAGGATGCGCTTGCCGCGTAGCCCCTGCGGGGTATAGCGGTAGCGGTCGTCGTACCAGCACTCGGCCATGGCGGCTTCGTACTGGCTGACCAGCCAGAGCAGGTACTTCTCAGCCTGGTTCTGGTCGACTTCGACGGTGATTGAAATGTGGCCGCTCATGGCGGAATACCTCGAATTCTGGGCGTAACTTCCCCAAACCCACGGCAGTGGGTGGGTCGATTTCAGGGTGGTTACGGGGTGTGCTGCGGGCGCTGCTTGAGCAGATGGTCCGGCAGGTAGCGGGCCGGGATCGGGAAGCGGCAGTGGCTGCGGGTGTCGATCAGGTAGACCACTTCGTTGTCACCCTCGCCCCAGTCGATACCCAGCCAGATCGGCTCCGGACCTGCGAAGAGCTGGTCCCAGGCGCGCTGGGCGAGTCGCTCGGCCATGAACTGGGGAACCTCGAGGCCCTTGACCAGATGATTGACGCAGGCGCTGAACAGCCGGTCGGAGCCGGAGGACAGGTACTGGTTCGCGTTGCTCCGCAAGTAGGCAGCGGCGGCCTGTTGCATGGTGCTGCGATAGTCGTTGCTGCCGTTCATTGCATGCACTCCATGTGGTCCAGCAGGTCCAACTGGTTGGTTGCGGCCGCGAGGTCGCGGTGTGCCAGTTGACGGGTTTTCGAAGGTGCCATGGGGAGCACCAGCAGTGGCCGCTCGAGGCCCGAGGGGCTGAGCTGGTAGTCCCAGCTCAGGGAGCCGGCGAAGGTGGCGCCGCAGAGCGCGTTTGTGCATTGCGCGTACATCGAGCGGAAGCACGGGGTCTGGCCTTCGGAGGAGCGGATTCGCATCCGGCTGTGGCAGCAGGGGCAGACTAGCTTGTAGACGCTCACGCCTTGACCCTCCTGTGCAGGGTGATCACTGCGCCGACCTCGGCGTGCCGTGCGGCCAGGTGTTGGCGGTGAGCGACAATGATTTCAGCGAGTTCGGCTTCGTCGATCTCACCATCGCGCAGCGCCTCGGCGATGATGCGGTCGACCTCTCCACGCTTGATGGCGGTGGCGACGCCCCTCGCGTACAGGTCGAGGTTGTCCAGCTGAGCCGGATCGGGCATCTGTACGAACATGCCGCCATACAGGTGTGCGACGTACTCGGGGAAGTGGCTGGTGCCGGTTTCCTGCTCAAGCAAGCGCAACTGGTCGTCGCTGAGCGGCTTGCTGCCGGCGTTCTCATAAGCGTGGTTGTCAAACTTCTTCAGATCGAGGCCCAGGCGGGCGGCGGCGCATTCGCGACCGCCGGGGTAGGCACCGATGATCGCGCTGACTACCTGGCGCCGCGTTTCTAGGAGCGGGCGTTTCATCTTCTGGTGTCTCTCCAGGGCGGTGGCCATTACTGTTTGTCTGCAGCTCGGCGGATACCGGGGACAACATCTGCCCCTATCTCTTCAGATAGGTCCTTGAGAATCGCGTAGGCGAGGCGGCCATTAGGAAAGCGATCCGCTCCTGCCCAGCGAGCCACTACCTGGGTGACATTGCGTGGCTCGTAGCCGCGAGCCAGGGCGAACTTCCGGTAACTGCTGCCCTTTTCGACGAGACGTGCACGGATCTGATTAGGGGTCATAGATCGAGTGTTCCCATATAGATAAGATGTACTCACTCGGACATATGTTAGGCACTCGTTTGGAAATGTCAACAGATAAAAATGCACAAATGGAAACTTCTGTGCGGCTGCGTGCGGCCTTGGAAGCCAAGGGGCTTTCGATAAAGGAAGCTGCAGAAGCCTGCGGAATACCGTACAGATCGTTCCAGAACTATACCCTGGGGCTGCGGGAGCCGAACGCTGAGGCCTTGGGAACGATAAGTTCTCGATTGGGTATCTCTGTTGACTGGCTGCTTACAGGGGATGGCCGGATGCTCAGAGGCGTATCCGTAGGAGAAGCGCCCGGTGGGGCGGAGAACCCTCGTGAGCAGGCCCTGCTGGCACTTTGGCGCGAACTAGACGAGGGCGAGCAGCGAGAAATACAGCTTGCTGCTGAGGAAAAGAAACGTCTGAAAATTCTGGAGCAGCGCCTTGCGGAGCTGGAGGCCGTTGTCGCTGATGTTAAAAGGCTGGCATGATCTGTTCCCGTTGAGAACGTGACATGGACTGCCGTTACGTCAGTGCTGACCTAGGTGAACAACGGATAACGTCCCTATGACCACCATGAAAATTGATGAATCCCGAATGGGTGTGCTTAGGGCTAGCGACTTAATTCGCTTCTTCGAGCATGCCGGCCGCTACTCGAAATGCCCCCATTGTGACCATGATGGAACTTGGGATTTCCACATTAAGATCGATCCTGAGACGGGCAAGTCGGATGACGATCCTGTGTTGATTCCTTTCTGTATCGGTATGGCGGACAAGGCCGATGGTTGGACGAAGTGTGCTGGTGTGACGTGCCCCCAATGCGGGCATTTCTCGCTGATCAGCATGTACAAGATCGCGGCATTCAAAGAAGGCAGGGACCAGCGTGGGTGAGATAATCCAGGCTCATTGGACAGGACGACGTGGTGGTGGCGATACTACGGGTAGCCAGCCACCCGGAGGTGACGACTTGGAAAAGCGCATAGAGACGTTGGAGAAACTGCTTCCTGATATGAGGGAGCGGTTGGCGCGTGTCGAAACCAAACTCGATGGCATAGAGAAGACGATGGCCACCAAGACGGACATGGCTGAACTCAAGGCGGCCATTGCCTCTGAGTTCGGCTCTCAGACCAAGTGGTTCGTTGGTACGGCTGTTGTTCTTGCCGGCATTGCTTTTACCGCCGCACGATTCATACCCGGCGGGTAGCCAACTCACGACACTCCATCAGAAGCCCGGCCCAGCGCTGGGCTTCTGTTTTTTCCCTTGGGACATGAGCCTTTTGGACACCCAAGAATGGTTGCGGCCTCCCGCATCTTTCTGTCGTTGGCAACCATGTGTGTGGCACACACGGTTGGTGGCAGAATCTTGTTCCATCGGGGCATGGAATTCACGCCGTACGGTCCTCCATCGCCGCCAGTTGTGGTGATTCCACCATAGTCGGGCCGACGCTATCTTTTCCAATTGCTGATGATGTCGCCACGGGGAAGCATGGAGAAGACCCACTCCCTTCCTTCCTTGTACTTCGTGAAGAGGCCTTTCTCTACTAGTCCATTAAGTGCCGTTGAAGCGGTATTGTAAGAGCAGCGTAGGTTTTCACGAACATTTTGGGCTGTGAAGTTGGTTGCGCGTCCATTTTTTGCTACTTGAAAGATGGTTCTTTGTTTGTCGCTAAGCTCCCCGTAGAGGCCGGATTTATAGAGAAAGGCGTTAAATTCTTCGATGTCTCTTAAGGTTTTGTTGTATTGGTCCATGTAAGCATCGATTGCCCTGCTTATGATGTCGCACTGGTAATCAATAAAGTAGGTCAAGTCGAGATTGTCGGTTTCAGTATATAGGTAGCTTTTGCCGTACTTGGCTGGTGCTGATTTCAATAGGGTGCTTATGGCAATGTATCTGAAAGCGCCAAATTCGTGCTTGAACAAAAGCCAGTAAAACAATGATCTTGCAACTCGGCCGTTTCCATCATGAAAGGGATGCTCAAAGCCTATGGAAAAGTGAATTATGATTGCTTTTACCAGCGGGTGAATATAGTGGTCATCCTTTGCGTGGCAGTGGTCAGTATTCACCCAGTCAACCAGTCGCTGGAGCCGTTCTTCAAGGCCGTCCGCAGGTGGCGGTATGTGAACTGTATTGCCTTCTCCGTCGACCACTACAACATCATCGGTTTGCCTAAAAGTGCCAGGCCGGTATTTTTCGTCGTCAATTCCTTCTACCCCTGTTGAGTGGAGTTCAGCAATCAGATCTAAGCTCAAGGGGAGATTTCTATTCTTCCAGGCAAAGTTCATCATCTTGAAATTGCCAAGTATCATTTTCTCGGAAGGGGTCCGGGGTTGACGCTTCCGCTTTAACATATCTTTCGCGATTTGGGTAGTTGTTGCGGCCCCTTCTAGCTGACTGCTACTAATAGCTTCGTCTTCTACTAAGTCATTTAGTAGATATTCTAAGTGCTGCTGTTCGCCAATTTTATTGCACATCCACTCTAATGCGGCAGTAGTAGTTCTCCTGTCGCACTCGGAAATTGCCCGCTGTATGTTTGGGGTCAGGAGCAAGTGACCTGGCTGCGCTGGCTCTCCTAACTTGATAACCTCTTTTAACTGGCTTCTTCTAGCCTGTTTTACGAGCGACCAAGCAATGGTGTGATCCAGTTCCTTATGGAGTCTGAATCGAAGCTTGTCATAGTGGAGATACCGGCCCTTCGAATCGAGCGGGCTATGCAGGGCCATGTATTCCCTCAATAGCACGGGGTTTTTAAAGTCTAGCTTTAGGAAAGGGTTCATGATCGTCGGAGGTGGATTTTTCAGCATGACGAGTCTCAAAAAATAGGCTTATTGAGATAAGACTACACGTCGATCCTCATTTCAACAAACCAAATTTTTGAGACAAGGCAGGCTTGGGAACCACCTCAGAAAATTCGCCCAGCCTCGTTCGTCCGCATCCTTAGCTGGTGCCATATCCGTGCCGTGCCGTGCCTGCTTGCAGCCGCTTCCACTCCCGATCCACCGCACGTTTCGCCGTCGCTTTGGTGCTGTACAGGTAGCGCAGGCGGCGTGGCTTGCTCTGGTCTCCCGCGGTGATGGTCTTCTCCTTCCCGCTCTTCTCGTCGCGGTAGTAGGCGATGATGCCGGTGTAGTCGCCGCCGGTGTCGTCGGCCAGGTCGCTGACCAGGTCCTCGGGCAACTTGCTTTCCAGCTCCAGGCTGGTGATGTAGCCGCCGTCGGCGCTGAGGCTGTGCTGCACATTGCCGCCGTACCAGATGATCGCGTCTATCTCCGTCTTCACGCCCTGCAGGGTGTAGGTCAGCTCCGGGATCAGGTCCGCCCGGCCTCTGGCGAGCACGTAGCTGAGCGTGGCGCTGCCACGCTGCAGGCGGTTCCACTCGGCGCGGGCGGCGCGCAGGGCGCTCTGGCGGTCGCTGTAGGTGTGGCGCAGGTCCTTCAGGTTGTCGCCCTTGGCACCGGCGATGGCCTCTTGCTTCTTCGCGCTGTTCACGTCGTAGAAGTACGCGCGCACGCCGTCGTAGCTGTCGCGGTCGGCCTGCAGGTAGCGGTGCTGATCGCCATCCTGGCGGGTGAGGATGATGTGCGGCAGCGCCAGGCCGCTGGCAGTCTTGCCGCCGCCGGCCGGCAGGCAGAGCAGGCAGCCGGCTTTCACGGTGGCCACCGCATCGAAGTCCTCGCCCAGGCGGGTCAGCAGGTTGGCGTCTGACTCGTTGGCCTGGTCCAGTTGCAGGATCGGCAGGCCCGCCAGCGCCGGCGCGAGCACCGGCTTCAGGTTGTTGCCGAGGGCAATGTCGGTGAGCACGTCGCCCAACGTCTTCGGGCTGCTCCAGCTGCGCTCGCGCTTGACCTTCAGTCCCTTGCGCAGGTCTGCCGAGCGGGCGCGGATGCTGAGCACGTCCGGCGCGCCGCTGTGCTCGGTTTCGTCGACGGTGTAGGTGCCCTTGTCGACCAGTCCGCTGTCACTCCAGCCCAGCCAGAGGTGCAGCACGGCGCCGCGCGGGGGGATCGCGAGCAGCCCGTCATGATCGCTGAGTGTCACGCTCAACTGATCGGCCTCGAGGCCGCGATTGTCGGTCAGGTCCAGGGCGATCAGTCGTGGGCTGATGAGCTGGGCGATGTCGTTGCCGTCGACCGTGAGCCGGAACACCGGCACCGGGTAGCCGGCGTCGCGCTGCAGCTGGTCGACGGCGCTGGTCAGGTAGCCCGTCACGCGGGCAAGGGCGGCATCGATCACAGGAGGCGTCTCAGCAGGTTGCCGGCGGTACCGAGGACCGAGCCGAGCAGATCGGTGCGGCCGTCGTCGATGCGCTTGAGCTCGAGGGAGAACTCGATCCGCCGCGGGGTGCCGTCGGCGAAGAAGAGTGTCCGCGTCTCGGTGACACGCTCGATCACCCACAGGCCGTAGATGCGTCCGGTGCCCTCGACCATGGGCCAGGCCGACCCGGTGTCAGCCATCTGCCGCAGCACGTCCAGGCTCAACGCGCTGCCGGCCAGCTCCGGCAGCAGCACGCCGGGCAGGGTGATTGCGTCGTCGCCGCGACCGACGAACTGGCGCGCCGGCTGGGCACCGATGCGGCTGCTGCTGGCGTGTCGCCACTCGGTCTGCCGCTGGAACTCTTGGTAGGCCAGCGTGTGCAGGCTGAAGACGAACATCCCGAGGGACAGCATCATGGTGGTTACTCCCGGTCCTGCAGGCGGGCGCGCAGGCGCGCCGCCTTGTTGCGTTCGCGCTCGTCCAGCAGTTGGCTGAGCGTGCGTTTCAGATCTGCGGCGTCGCTGCCCGCACCGGCCTGGATGGTGATGTAGTAGGTGTCGCCGCCGATGCTGACTGCCGCTTGCGCCGAGCTGACCGGGGGACGGTTGTCGATGGTGATGGCCTGCGCTGGGGCGCTGGCGCCGAGCACCAGGGCACCGATGGCGCCGGCGCTCTTGCCCAGGTCGCCCAGCATGGCCAGCAGCGGCTGGTCGAACGTCGGCGAGCGTTGGCGCTGGGCCGCGACCAGTTCGGTCACCACTGCCGGCGGGGTGATCGTCGGGCGGGCGCTTCGGGTCAGCTCACTGTCCAGGCCGGCGACAGCCTGGCGCCCTGCGTTGACCAGGCCCTGGCCGATACGCGCAATTACGCCCAGCGGGCCGGCCTGGCCGGCGTCGAGGCCCTGAGCCAGGCCAGCAATGGTGAACCCGCCCAGATCGGCGAACACCCGCGATGGTGAATGGATGCCGAGCTTGTCCTTGAACCAGTCGATCGCGGCGCCGCCGACGCGCTGGACCGCGCGCTTGATCTGCCCTATGCCGGCGAGCAGGCCGTTCACCAGGCCCTGGACGATCATGTTGCCGAAATCGGTGAAGCGTGCCGGTAGATCGATGCCCAGGTAGCCCAGGACGCCGGAGAACGCACGGTAGATCAGACCGAGGGGGCTGAAATTCATCAGGGTTGAAAGAATGCCCCCGATGCCGCCGTCGAAACCTGCCTTGATCTCTTCCCACAGCCCCAGTAGGTACGCCTTGACGGCGTCCCAGTTGCGATAGATCAGGTACGCGGCGCCGGCCAGCACCGCGACGACGGCGGCAATTGCCAGGACCACCGGGTTGGCGGCCAGGCCCCACAGCGCGATGCTCACGACGCGCAGGGCGGTCACCAGTGGGCCGATCAACAGGCCGGCCAGCATGCGGATCGGTGCGAACAGCAGTTTCAGCAAGCCGATCAGACCGGGCAGGCGAATGCCGATGGTGCTGAGCATGAAGCGGACCGCGATCATCGGGCCGAGGATGCCGGCGAGGGTGATGGCCAGGCTGCCAACGATGGCCATCAGCGCCGAGAACGCGGCGACGGTGATGACGATGCCCTTGCTGACTTGCGGGTTGGCCTTCAGGAACTCGCCGACGTTGTGCAGCAGGTGACTGAGGTCGGCGGCGAGTTCGCGCAGCCAGGGGCTGTTCTTGTCGAACAGCTCGACCGAAATGTTTTCCAGGGCCGCATGCAGCATGGTCATGTCGCCCTTGAGGTTGTCCAGCTGGGTGGCCGCGACCCGGGCGGCCTCGCCCTCGGAGTTGTTCAGGCTTTCGCGCATGGTCTGGAACTGGCCGCCCTCGACGGCGCGCATCAGGGTGCCGAAGCTGGTCACCGCGTACTGCCCGGCGATGTCCTTGAAGATCGCGCCGCGCTGTACGTTGCCCATGCCGGCGGTCTTCTTGTTGATGTCCTTCAGGATGTCCAGCATGTCGCGCATGTTGCCGTTGGCATCCTTGGTCTGGACGCCCAGCTTGGCTACCGCCTTGGACGTGCCCAGGCGGGTCAGAACAGAGCGCATCGAGGTGCCCGCCATGCTGCCCTGGACGCCGGCGTTGCCGAGCAGGGCCGTGGCGGTGGTGACCGTCTCCAGGCTCTGGCCGTACTCGCGGCCGACGCCGGCGGAGTACTTCAGCGAGTCGCCGAGCATGCGGATGTCGACGTTGTTCCGGGTGAACGCCGCAGTCAGTACGTCGGCCACCTGGTCCATCTTCTCGGCCGGAATACCCATCGCCGTCTGGATGTTCGAGGCGATGTCAGCAGTGTCGCCGAGGTCCATGTCGCCCGCGGCGGCCAGGTTGAGCATGCCGGGCATTGCGCCGAGGATCTGCTTCGCGTTGTAGCCGGTGCGGCCCAGGAAGTACTGGCCCTGGGCGACTTCCTTGTCGGTGAACTTGCTGGACAGCGGCAGGGTGCGGGCCTGTTGCCGCAGCGCCTGCATCTGCGGATCGTCCTTGCGCTCGATGCGGGTCACCGCCTGGGTGGCCGACATCGTTGCGTCGAACTCGTAGCCCACGCCGAGCATCTGCCGCAGCTTGTCGCCGGTGTACATGCCCGTCGCGCGCGCCGCCATGCCGGTGCCGGCCAGCGCGGCAGCGCTCTGGATGCCACGGCTGTAGGTGTTGCGGGCTTGGGTTAGGCGCTCCTGCTGCTGGCTGAGGTTGCGTAAGCGCTGCGCCTGGCTGTTGATGGCGCCATTGGCCGCCTGGATCTGCGCCCGCAGGTCGCGCTCATGCTGGCCGAGGTTGCGCGTGCTGATGCCGGCGTTGCTGAGGCGCGTGCGCAGTTGCTGCAGGGCTTGGCTCTGCTGCAGGTGTTGCTGCTTGAGGAAACCGGCTTCACGGATGGCCCGGTTGTAGTCGCGGGTGAGCGCACGGGTGGGGTTGCCGGCGGTGGCCATCTGCTGGGCCAGTGCTTTCACCCGGGCCTGTTGCGCGGCCAGCGCGGTGCTGACCTGCTCCAGGGCGCCGCGCTGGGTGCGGAATGCGCGCACGTCGCTCTGCTGAGCGTTGAGCTGCTTCAGGCGCTCGCGAGTTGCCTTGAGCGCCCGGGCCGTCGCGTCGCTGCCTTGCATGATGCGACGCAGGGGAGCGGTGGCTCTGTCGATCGCGCTGAGCAGCACGCGCAGCTGCAGGTCATTCGCCATCGGCGGAACTCCGTACCCGGGCGCGTTCGCGCCATTCCATCAGTTCGGTGAGCGAGAGCCGGTCCATATGGTCCGGCGCCCAGTGAAACGTCACGGCCAGGTCGGCCATGGCGTTTTCTACGCGATCAGGGAGGCTGCCGCCTTCGCCCGCTTCTGCAGCAAAAAACCGGCGATCACCTGGCCGCAGGCGAGCAGGTCAGCCGGGTCCATGCCGGCGGCCTCGGGCTCGGTGATGGTCGGCTGGCTGATGCGCGGCAGGATTTTCATGGTCGCAGTCACGTCGAACTGCAGCAGGTCGAGCAGGTGCAGGCCGCGGAGTTCGCCAGATGAGGGCTTGCGCAGAGTGAGGGTGTTGATGATTTGCTCCCCGCGCTTGATGTGCTGGTCAAGGACTACGAAGTTGTCGGTGATGGTCTGGTGTTCGGCCGGCGTTGCGGTGTTTTTTTCGTTTTTCATGGGTTCGGTATCCAAGGGGGAAAGAAACCGCCGGCCGGGCCGGCGGGAAGGGACTACAGGCCGATGGCCTTGCGCTGTGCCTCGAGCAGGTCCTTGCCGTTGACCTTCTCGACGAAGTTCAGCAGGTCGATCTCGATGATTTCCTCGCCGTTGACGACGAGCTTGTAGTAGCTGCAGGTGGTGGTGATCTTGTGCTCGGTGTCTTCGCCGGGCTGGGCGTCACCCATTTCGATGGTCTCGTGCCGGCCGCGAACGACGATTTCGACGGACGTGACCGCGCCGGTATCGTCCTGCTGGTAGGCACCGGCGAAACGCAGCATCACGCCGCTGGCGCTGACTGCGCCGTACTGCTTGAGGACAGTCAGATCCAGGCCCCCGACGGTCCACTCGAACTGGATGCCGTCGTCGTCGTGGCCGAGGTCGGCCTTGACCGGGCCGTTCATGCCGCCCCCGCGGAAGGCCTCCATCTTGCGGGCCAGCGGGGGCAGGGTGCAGGACTTCACGAGGCCCTGGTAGCTACCGCCATCGTTGAAGAGGTTCATGTTCTTGAGCTTGCGCGGCATGGCCATTGTGGGGCTCTCCGGAAATCAGGTGGGTCGGCTCCCCGTCCGGGGAGCGCTGGGCGTCAGGCGTTGACGCGGCTGGCGAAGTCGACGAGGTAGCTGTCGGTGATCTTCTGGAAGAAGGTCAGGTCCTCAAGCGGCGGCACCGGGGTGTAGTCGTAGGTGATGCGCAGCTTGCCGGCCTTGAGCGTGTCCTTGTCGTTCATGCTGGGGTCGTACCAGGCCTGGGCATCGATGATCAGGCCGAGCCCCTTGAGTTCGCGGAACTTGGCGTTCACGCCCTCGAGGATGTCGCGCACCAGCGACGGGTGCATGGGCTTGTCGACCGCCCACATGTGCGCTTCGGCGATGGTGTCGGCCAGCACCTGGGCGGTGCGGGTGTAGTTCTCGAAGGCGAACAGCGGATCATCGCTGCAGGTGCGCGAACCCCAGAAGCGGAATCCCCCTTCCTGCACCAGGGTGGTGACCTCGTTCTCGTTGAGGTAGTTGGCGTCGGTGCTGGGGCTCTGCAGGTCCCAGAACACGTCGGCGCTGATGCCGGTCACGCCGTTGACGGCGACGTTCGACAGAGTCTTGTGCCAACCGACCTCCTGATCGATTCGGGCGCGCAAGCCCAGGGCCTGGGCAACAGCTGGCGCAGGTACGGTCTGGTTGACCACGGTGCTCCAAGTCAGGAAGTCCGGCCAGATCACCATGGCTTCGCGCGCGGCGAAGTTCTCGCGGTAGGCGGTGGCCTCTTCCTTGGTCTTGCAGCCGTTGGCGGAGACGTAGGCGAAGCCGCGCAACTGCTGTGCGATGGCGATGAGTGCGGTAGCGACCGGCTGTGTATCCAGGCCCGGCACGCCGAGGATGCGCGGTACCACGCCCAAGCGGGCCTTGGCAGCGAGCAGGGCCTTCATGCCGGTGTACTTGCCTTCGGCGCTGACGCCGCCGATGACGGCGCTATTGGTCGCGGCTTCATCCTCGCCCGGCTTCACCCGTACCACAACGGTGGCTGCGTTGGCCTGGTAGGCGATCGCCTGCAGGCTTGCGGGCAGCGTACCGCTGGTGCCTGCTTTTCCGATGGCGGCCTGCACGTTGGTGATGAGTACCGGTGTATCGAGTGGAAAGGCGGTGGCGTCTGCGTCTTCGGCGGTGGCTACCAGGCCGATGATCGCGGTGGCGATGGTGCGAATGGGGCGGGTCCCGTCATTGATCTCTTGGACCCGGACACCGTGATGGTATTGGTCAGCGGCCATGGGGTGTGCCTGTGCAGTGGTTGGATGACACTGCACAGGCTGCCGCGCGCGCGGCGATGGGGCGAGGTGGGACGCTTGTACGGCGGGAAGCTACAAGACGCCGTCTTCGATCTGGTGATAAAGCCAGTCCGGTGCGGTCGGCCGGTGTTCTGCGAGCGGAAACTCACCGGACTCCGGCCAGTCGCGCAGTTGGCGGCGGTAGGCCTGCAGCGCCTGGTACTGCTCCGCGTTGAGCGTCGTGGTACCAACCTCGAGCTCGTCGCGGTGACGGACGACTAGGGCGTCGGTGTCGACGAGCTGGCGGTCGCGCCAGTTGCGCTCAATCGCGGCTTGCACCTCCTCTGTGGGCGGCGGTGGTTCTTTCGTTGCTGGCTGTCCACCGGCGTCCGCGCAGATCACACGGCCAGACTCCTGTTCTAGCAGAATGCGGGCGTGTACTTCATCGCTGACGGGGACGCCGTCATCCGGCCAGCCGATCCCGGCCTCGTAGACCTCGCGCAAGGACACGGGGTAGAAGACCCTCGCGGACGGCGAGAAAACATAGCTAGCGCTCATCGACCGAATGCCTCCCAAAGCAAAACCGCCTGGAATTGATACCCGTTTTCCAAAGTTGCACCTGTCGTCGACGGGTTATAGAACGAGGTGCTCGCGTCGGTTCCTGGGTGGAAATTCGCAGTTTGACCAGCGAACCCGCCCAAGCAGACATTCGGGAACGCGATGGGGAAGGTGATCGCCGCGGTACCATCACCAGGCACAGTCACCCGGCCCCATTGCCGGATGTAACCCGTATCGTTGTCCCTCCACCAACCGCTTGCTCCCAAGGATGCTGTGGCGATGGTGCCGGCTCCGATGTTGCTACGCGCCGTCGTGGCATTGTTCGCCCCAAGGCCGCCTCGAGCCAGCGGCAGGATGCCGGAGGTAATCTGGCTAGCGTCATGGTTATGCCCTGCCGGCGGGAAGGTTGCCGGCTTCCCTGGCAGCGAAGACCAGTTGTACTCCGACTTGGCCACGTAGTTGGCCGGGTTGAAGTTGCCGGAGTCCCATGCCCGGAACCATCCTCCCCAGGTGTCGTTGTATCTGCAGCGCCAGTACAGACCGCCAGCAGCATAGCCACGATAGGTCTGATAGATCATCGAGGAGGTTGGAGCATGCACCGTCAATATGCCGGCCTCGCCCACTGGATAGTTCGCGCCGTTCTGTGCGTTCGCGCTGAACGGTTGATGCCACCAGCCCGACGCAATCATTGAATCCAAGTTGACTCCGCCACCCAGGACGCCATCCGGCGCATGAGCGAACGCCCCTCCCAGATCGCAGCGGACCCATGCTGACCACTCTCGCTTGGAAGGATCGGTCGTTGCGGGGGAGCCGTAGGCATAACGAACGTACATATCAGCCACGCCGGCATAGCCGGTTGCGATCTGCGTCGCGTTGCCTTCGACGCTCGGGTAGAACATCGTCTGGATGTAGTAGTAGCGGCCAGCCACTGGGCCATTCGCGTGGTTGGTCAGCACAAGCGGAATGACTACCGAGTTGGGATCAACGCTGGTATGCACAGCCGTGGCCAGTCCCTGAGAGACCAACGGCAAGCGCTCAAGATCGAGTCGGCCGGTAGCAATCTTCGAAGCATCCAGCGCAGGAATGTCCGCTGCCGTCAGTCCACCGCCACCGGTAACCAGCCCCTTGGCGTTAACAGTGACTTTGGGGTAGGAGCCGGCATTTACACCCGAGTTCGCCAGCGTGACCGTGATTCCAGCGTTCGCGCTACCGTCGAACGTTGTCGAGCCGCTGGCGTCCCCACCGAGGTAGATCGTACGAGGGGCGGCGAGTTTGACCGCCGTTGCAGCCTGACCAATACCATTGCCGGTACCGCCTCTGGCAGCAGGTAAGATGCCGGAGGTGATTTTTCCGGCATCAAGGGCCGGAATATCACTCGCTACAAGCCCACTGGCTCCGGTAACCAGTCCTTTGGCGTTCACCGTGACTTTCGCGTAGGTCCCGGCGGTGACGCCGGAGTTGGCCAGCGTCAGGACTCCGTTGACGTTTGTGGCCCCATCGAACCGAACTGACCACGTTGCATCGCCGCTCGCGCTGAGCGTGATGGGCGCTGCAAGCCGGCTGGCAGTGGCTGCGTTGCCCGTAATCGAGGCCGGTAGTAGTCCGGCCGCGTTCAGCCTGAGCAGCTTGTTCGCCGTCGGGGTAGTGACCGCCTCGCTGGCATGCAGTGCGTCCGTGATGCCGTAGCCGCCCAGCGTGGTCGGGTTGCTGCCGGCGGTGACTATGCCATTGGCGTTGACGGTGACCGCACGGTAGGTGCCGGCACCCACGCCGGAGGCTGGCAAGGCGATGGTGCGATCCGCAGACAAATCGCCACCGCCGACCAGGCCGTTGCCGGCCAGCACCTTGCGTCCCTTGAAGTCCGCGGCAACCTTCGCCGTCACCCAGTCCTGGGTGGCGTAGACGATGCCGTCGTCGATGATCAGTTCGACGTGCTCCATGCCGGATAGGATGATCTGCACGCGGATGGTCTGGGTGCGCGCGCTCCCGCTCTCGACGCTGGCCTTGAAGCTGGGCGGGCAGTTGGCGACCGCCACGAACTTCCCGTCGGCGTCCTCGAGGCCGATCTCCCGTATCCAGAAGCCGCCGATGGCCATCGGCAGTACCAGCTCGGCGACCAGCACGTTTGCACTTTGCTCGGAGACGAACAGACGGTTCAGTTGAGCGCGGTAGCGCTGGCGGATCAGCTTGGTCTGAGCGGCCGAGGGGATGGGGTCAGCCGTCTCGCCGGGCGCGCCGCCGGCGTCACCGATGAGCATATGGGTGGGCTGCCACTTCTTCCCGGCTTCGCTCGCCGCGATCAGCGCTGCCGCGCCGATGTCGGTGAGCAGGCCGCCGTACTTGGGAGTCGTCATATCACTGCTTCCAGGGGCTGATTTCCAGGGTGTCGCCGTCGATCGTCGCCAGGCCGTGGCGGGCCAGGATGTCCGGCGTGATGCGCAGGTCCAGGCGGGTCAGGTGTCGGCTGACTGGGCGCACGTCGTCGAGCAGCCGCTCGAGCTCGAGCACGGTCTCCTCGTCGAGACCGTTGTCGCTGACGTCGACGGTGATTTCGAAGGTGCCGGGGACGCCGGCGGGGGTCTGTTGCCACCACTCGAGGATGTCGGTCAGCGAGCCGACGGGTTCGACCACGCGGCGCAGGGCGCTCAAGGTTCCCTTGTGGGAGTGGACGAGGTAGGCATCCCGAATGACCTGGCGCTTCACACGCTCCGGCCAGGTGCTGTCCCAGCGATCGACGGAGAACGCCCAGGCCAGGTATGGCAGAAGGGCGACCGGGCAGGTGGTGGGGTTCCACAGTTGGCGCAATGGGATCGGTACCCGTTCGATCTGCGCCAGGGCTTCGGCGGCCAGGCGCTCAAGTTCGGTGGCGTTGCGTGGGAGCAAGCTGGGCATCACTCATCCCCCAGCGTCAGCGTAATTCCGGTGCAGTAGGGCGCCTGGGCTGGTGTGGCGGCGATGTCCGACCAGTTGCTGAGCGTGACCTTGCGCACGCCTTCCACGTGGAGGGCCGCATGCACCGCCGATTCGGACACTTCCATGCCCAGGCGTCGACGCTGATGGACGTAGGCCGTCAAGCGGGCCCGGGCGGCATCGAGTATCGGCTCGGACTCCGGGCCGATGGTGGCCAGGTAGAGCGTCGCGTCGACGCGGTACTCGAACACTTGGGCGGACTGGACTGTCAGGCGATCAGCGACGGGGCGACGGTCGGCGTCGTTGAGGTAGGCGTCGACGATGGCCAGCAGGTCCGCCGGGGCGCTGCCGTTGCCCTGGGCGGCCTGCACCGTCACCACGACAACGGCAGGCGATGGGCTGACGGCCGAGGCATCGCCGACGCGACCGTCGGCGGCGCGGGCGTGGAAGATGTAGCTGTTACGCGGTCCCGCGGTGCTGAGGCCTTCCCAGGCCATCTGCGCGCGCTCGCGTAGGCTGTCGTCGGACTCCAGCAGTTCCGGCACGGGCGGCACCTTCGACAGATCTCCGGGCTGGATGACCAAGCGCCTGACGTTGTAGTTCGCGGCGAGCTGGTCGAGGTCGGCGCCCTGGGCGCTGGCCAGCATGTTGGCGAGAGCCGCCTCGTTGACCCGCTGGCGCCAGAGCATTTCGCGGTATGCGTTTTCCTCGAGCAGCTTGGTCAGCGGTTCGGACTCCAGGGCGAGGCGGGCGGCGATTTCCGCCTGCTGATCCTCCGGCCAGAGGCTGATGGCGTAGGCCTTGCGCTCGGCGAGTATCTGCTCGTAGTCCAACTGCTCCACCGCGTGTGGTGGCGGCAACTGGCTGAGGTCGATGGCGACGAAGTTCGTTGTCATGCGCTGGCGCCCATCTGCAGGGGGATGCTCAGGTTGTGTGGCTCGTTGCTGTCCACCAGGGTGGCGTCAATCTCCATGAGCACCTGGCCGGCCAGGTTCTGGCCGGTGATCTGGACACGGCTCAGGCGGATGCGCGGTTCCCAGCGCATGAGGGCCATGGCGGTGGCGGCATAGACCTGCAGGCGGGTGGTGTCGTTGAACGGAGCATCGATCAGCTCCGGCAACTGGCTGCCGTATTCGCGCCGCATAACGCGGGTACCGATGCGAGTGGTGAGGATGTCGGCGATCGACTGGCGGATGTGGGCTAAGCGGTCGATGGCGCCGCCGGTATGGGCGTTCATTGCGGTTTCCCCGTCGTAGCGCCGCCCGGCATGACGCCGCCGTGGGTATGACCGACCAGGCTGATGTCCTTGGCGATCACGTCGACGCTCACGGTGACCTTGCCGGTAACGGTCTGGTTGCCGGTCTGGATGTAGTCGCCTTGGTGGGTGATGTCGCCGACGATGCGGATGCCGCCGTCGCTGATGAGCTCGGTGGTACCGCCGGCGGGAAGAACTGCGCGCAGGTGGTGGGCTGCGCTGTCGTACTCAATCACCGCGCCGTCGCGGTAGGTGATGCGATGCAGGGCGCCGCGGTCGCCGTTGGGTGGGATCAGGTCACTGAACAAGCCGGTCAGGACCACGCCATTGGCGGTCTGCCCGGATGGGCTGAAGAGCAATACCTGCTCGTCCAGGGTGGGGGCGTTCCATTCGCGGTCGGCGCCGGCCCGCGGCGATGCCCAAGGCAGCCAGCCGGTCAGCAGGTCACCGGTCAATACACGGACGCGCTGCGCGGCATGGTCCACCGCGGCGATTGTGCCAAGGCGGATCAGGTTCTCGATCAGACGGGAGAGGGTTGCAAAGTCAGCCATGCGCCAAGCATGTGCTGTTATGGGAAAGGATGCGGGCAGCGGGGCTTGTACGAGCCTTGCGTACAAAGGTTTTATATGAACAAAAATGCGCTCTTGCGCAGGATTGTGATTTTGGCGTATTTTTTTCTATGTCCGCTTGTTTTGAGCGGTTAATCAATGATGCCCAGGAGGGTTTTTATGAGCAGCAATTCTGCGAAAAGGGGAGAGTTGGCGCGTAAAGCGCGATCAGTTCTCGGAGCTAGCACAGCGGAAGCTGCGCAGTTGGTACATGTATCCAAACGCACCTGGGAACTCTGGGAGTCCGGCCAGCGCGAAATGCCGGAAGCGTCCTGGGAACTCTTTGTTTACAAGATCACCCATGGCATCACTCCGACTGATGAGCGCGAGCTGCTTGTGGTTGTTGACGATAACCAAGCGCCGTTGGATGTCGTTTCGAGTGACACCTTCCTGAACCTCACGGAGCAAGGACCGGGGGAATATGAAATCAGCTCCATGGCTGTGAGTCGCGAGACTGGCCGCCAGTACATTCACCGCACTCGCTTCAAGCTGAAGCCTTACAACGAACACGTACTGAAATTTGCCGAGCGCCATCGGCAGTGGGATTGATATTGGATGTCAGGGGGGGAGATGCTTTAGGACACCGCTGCGGATGCTGTCTAGATCCGCGGCGGTGAACCCTAGAAGGGAGCGCTGCGCATATTGGACTTCAGGAGCGCCAGGCTCAGCACGGTCCCTCAGCCCGTACTGGTGAACCCGCGCGATGCGTGCGATCCGACCAGCGAAGGAAACCGTAATCGCCTGGGCGTCGCCCTTGGCGCGCAGATAGCGCACCGTGCGCAGCTTCTGGAACATCTTGATCTTGCGCCGAATACGGCCCTGCTTGCCGCGCAGTTCGCGTTTCTTGCGTGGCTCGTAGGCGCTTCCGTCGGGGTTGCGCTGTGCCATTACGCGCTTCTGCTGGCTGCGCCGTAGATCGCGGGCCAGCGAGCGCGCGAGGGCAGCACGAGGGCCTGGCTCGAGGGCGCGGAGAATCGGCCCTGCCCAGTCTTCCAGAGCCTCGAGGCTGTCAGCCATTGGCCGGACGCCTGATCTGCGGCGTCTCGAGCATGACGGCCTCGGTGGGCTTCGGCGGTGTCCACTCGGCCAGCAGCTCGCCGTTGGCGAGCATCTGCATCGGCCCATCGACCTCGATGGCCTCGGTGAGCTGGGGCTCTTCCGGGTGACTCACGTCGTAGCGGCCATCCTCGCGGCGCTTGACGACGACACGCTCGGTCAGCGGCAGAACGATACCGAGGTCGACCTTGCTGCGGTCGAGCATGTCGGCCTCGAAGGTGATGCCGTCCTGCACCTTGGTGAGGTTGGCCAGCAGATCCGACTGGTTCACCAGCAGCCAGCCGAGCAGCGGCAGAAACACGCTGTCGGGGTGCCCGGCGAAGTCGGTGAGGATCACATGCAGGTCATAGGCGTATTCGAAGGACAGGCTCTCGGCCGAGGTGCTGCGGACCCTGCCGTTGTCGATGAATATCACCAGGCGGTCGCCATTGTTCCTGAGTTCCGGCACGGCGGCGAGCAGATGCGCCTTCAGGCTATCGGGCTTGTTCATGGGTGGCCCCTTGGGTGCGGATGATCATGTCGACCTTCGCGGCGCATTCGGCCCAGGCCAGGCCGATACGCTCGACTTCAGTCTGTAGGCCGCCGTTGTCCTTCGGTGCCGCTGACTCTAGGCTGCAGGGCGTCACGGCGGGACAGCCACTGATGATAAGCGGCCGCTCCGGTGATAGCGGGGCGCTGTTGCAGCCGGCGAGCAACATCAGGCAGAAGCTGATCAGCCCACTGGCGATAGGGTTCATCGTCACGTTTCAGATCCTCGATCAAGCGTTCTCGGATGGCCAGCGCCTGGCGCAGCTGCTGCCTCTGCTGGTCCAGGTCGGCCTGGGCCTGGCGCTCACGGGAAAGGGCGGCCTCGAGGGCCGTGATGGTGCCGGCCTGGCGGGAAAGCTGGGCGTCGCTGGCTTTCCTCGCCAACTCGGCCTGGGCCAGGCGGGCCTGCGCCAGGTCGATGCGCTGCTGCTGTACACACAGGAACAAGCCGAGGGCGCCGAGCAGGGCGGCGCTGTACAGCACCTGGCGCAGAAGGCTCACGCGCTGGCCTCGGCGCAGTTGGCGTGTTGCTCGTAGGCTCGCGCGAGCTTGGTGTCGTAGAGGTTCCGCTTGTAGTCGGGGCCGTTGTAGAGGCGGGCGAAGTCGGCCCATTTGCGAGCCTTCAGCGCCTTGTGTAGCGCCGGGTCGGTGTCGATGAAGCGGACGAATGCTTCGAACTGGGCCGACTCGCTGCGCCCCATGGACTCGGCGAAGGCCTGCACGCTGATGTAGCCCAGGCGTTGCCAGTGGAACCCCATGATCTGGAAGGCCCCCCAACTGGCCGACTCCAGTGCGGCGGTATCGTCGATC
Organism: Pseudomonas sp. HMSC067G02; assembly: GCF_001813485.1. Classification (NCBI taxonomy): domain Bacteria; kingdom Pseudomonadati; phylum Pseudomonadota; class Gammaproteobacteria; order Pseudomonadales; family Pseudomonadaceae; genus Pseudomonas; species Pseudomonas sp. HMSC067G02. Next base: position 152,432 of record NZ_KV812700.1, on the reverse strand, counting down.
TGGCGCGCGTTCGCCAGGCGCTGGTGCTCGGCTGTTCCGCCGGCATAGCCGCCTGGGCGAGGATTCACCAGCGCGGGGAACTGTGCGGCCAACTGGTCGGCGGTGACCTGATCGTGGGCGGCGAGACGGCGGTACATGATGTGGCGTTCGAACAGGATTGCCGGCTTGCCGTTGCCCAGGAACCCCTGCCCGTTCGACTCGACCTGATTGACCGCATAGATCGTCGCCAGCGGCAGGCCGAGGCGAGCTCCGGCGGCGACGAGGTCGGCGTTCTGCAGCAGGTGCGAGCAGTCAGCGCCGCCGAGGGCGGACAGTGTCTTCGGGCCAGCGATGCCATCGGCGACCAGTCCATGCGAACGCTGGAAGGCACGCACCGCGTCCTCGGTGGCGGCGCCGAAGTGGCCGTCCTCGTAGAGGTTGGCGCCGGCCCAGGTGTTCAATCGACGCTGAAGCTGGAGGACCTCTTGAGAACGGTCACCATATCGAAGGGTCATGCGGATGGCCTCAGCAGGGCGGCGACGTTGCCGCGGGAACGGAAGATCAGCAGGCACAGCAGGGCGGCGACGATGGCGTGCCAGATGCTGACCGGTGGGCGGTAGAGCAGGATTTCCAGGCCGCAGATGGCCATGGATGCGCCGAGCAGGCTGGCGAGCAACGAGACGCTGCGGCGGAAGCGAGCGCCGCAGCGCTGGTAGCAGACCAGGCGCAGCGCGGCGGCGATGTAGGCCAGGGCGGCGATCAATGGAACGGTAGTCATGAGCATGTCAGCGACCTCCTCGGATGCGGCGCCAGAGGTCATCGAAGTCGACCTTGTCGACCCAGGCGACCGCCTTGAGGCTGAGAGGAATGACCACCAGGGCGCAGACGAAGGCAGAGAAGGCCAGGTTGGTCAGCCAGGGCACGCGGGCAAGGGCGACATCGGCGAACAGGTAGCCGACGCAGGTCGGCAGGATCAGCGACAGCAGGCGCGACCAGGCCTTCAGGTCCTGCTTCGTGCCGGTGGCCAGCCAGGCGCCGAGCAGTGCGCCGAACAGCATGCCGCCGTCAACCGGAAGGGTTACGCCCAGGCCGAGGCCCATGATGGCGCCGGCCGTGGCGGTGGTGGTGAGGTCAGCCATGCGGGGTGGTTCCTTGCAAAGTGGTCAGTCCCATAGGTTCACCATCTGCCGTTCCGGGGCGGCTGTCGGAATGTCCGGCATGGTGACCTTGAGGCCAGGGGGGAGGGTGGGGCCGTGGTCGGCCAGGCCGTGGTTCGCCTCGAGGACCGCCTCGGTCACGCCGGCGGTGCGGCCGTAGTGCCGCCAGCACAGCGCCTCGACGGTGTCGTTCTGGTGGGCGATCGCGACGGCGGCCATCAGATCAGCTCCACCGTTGTGCGGGGACGCTTGAGAAAGTCACGGATCGCCCAGCGCTGGTCGCGGCGGTAGTCGTCGATGGTGGTTGCGATGTCCTGGGCCTTGTCGTTGCCGTTGGTGGTGGTGTCGTACCAGCGGTAGCGCTCGGCCACTTCGGCGGCGGTAGCCGACTGCACTGCGCGCAGATACAGCTGCACCAGTTCGGAGGTGTCCCGCACCTTGTCGGACGGCACTTGGGCGAGTTCGGCATAGCCGGCCGCGCTCTTTTCAAGGCGCCAGGCCCGCAGCTCGCGGTTGACGCTGATCACCGCGGCAATGACCGCAACTTCGAGGCGCGCCGGATCGACGCTGGAGTCGATGCGCAGGTTCGCCCGCACATGCTCGAGCTCGATGGTGGGCCAGAAGGGATCGCTGTTGATGTGCCCGCTAGGGACTGGGCCGTTGGCGATGAATCCGCTCATGCTGCTGCTCGCTTGAGGTCGCCGGTGGTCGGGGCGTCACTGCTCAGGAAGGAGAGGACCTGGCAGATCGGCCCCGAGCCGGCGGGGCGCGGGGGACGCTCGGTCAACCGCCAGAGGCGGTCAGTTTCTTCTGGAGCCGTTCGGCCGCCTCCAAATCCTTCTTCCCGCCGCACTTGTCATGCAGCTGGATCGCGCGCTTGAGCAGATCGATGCCGGCTTGCACCTGCCCGGGTTGCCCGGGGCTCTCCACAGAAAGGCCTTCCAGGGTGGCATGGCCGGCGGCGAGATAGAGCTTCGCGCGGGCTTCGTCGGGCATGTCGGCCTGGTCGGTGAGCAGGAGAGTGCGATGCAAGGTCGCAAGGTCGAAGCTGCCGCCGGTCTTCTGTGCCTTGAGCGCGGCCTCGGCGATCTCTTCGGCGATGACGCAGCCGGCGGTACGCGCGAAGCGGTCGGGCATGACCAGGTCGTGTGCGAGCACGTAGTCGGCGATGTCCAGGGCGCCGGCGTAATCGCCGGCATCGATGCGCCAGAGCATGACTGTGGTGATCACCTCGTCCTGGGCGCCCTTGCCGGCCTGCAGCACGCCGGAAATGTACGGCTGGTAGGCCGGCAGCAACTCGACCTTGAGCGCTGCCTTGCCTTCGCCGGACTGGATGTTCTTCAGGCGGCTACGATCCTGATACAGCTGGGCGAGCTGCAGCTCATAGGCGTTCGCGCCTTCCATGCCCTGGTGCGGGGCAGTGGCCGCCGCCTCTTGAGCGGCGGTCACGCGTAGGAAGTGCGCCTTGGCGGGACTGAAGGCCATGTCATCTACTCCGCGACTTCGATGTTCTCGACCAGGCAGCCGAGGCCGTAGTCCTCGACGACGTAGGCGTCGTTGCTGGACTCGTAGTTCTCGATGCGGTTCTTCTCCGGTACCTCCTTCAGGTAGCGGCGGCGACCGCCGATCTGCCAGTAGAGCGACAGGTTCTTCAGGGTGGTGACCATGAGGCCCTTCTCGGGCACGTAGGGCACTTCCACCGGCGGCAGGCCGCCCATGCGCTTCTGCGACAGGATGAGGTCGGTGGCGATCTTCTCGGTTGCCGGCTGGTCCTTGTTCACCATCGGGAAGTACTTGTCGTGGACCAGCTCGCGGCCGAGGATCACCACCAGGCCCGGGTCGCGGCGGTGCCAGGGATCGATCAGGCTGCTGACCACGTCGAACACCAGGGCGTCGAGGTTCTTGTAGTCGGCGTCGGCGCCGTTGCCGACTACCACCTTGCCGGCGGCCTTCCCTTCCTTCAGTACCCGTGCCGGAGCGTTGTTGCGGTACTGCTGGAACCAGCCAATGTTCACGTCCTGCAGCAGCGGGTTGGCGGCGCGGTTGGTGGTAGCCGCGGCGCTGGTACCGTTGAAGCCGATCATCAGGCGGTCGAGGGCCTGGCGCTTGAGGATCGCGTCGCGCAGCAGGGCCTGGAACTCCGGGAACTTGGCCCAGGCGTCGAGCATGGCGTAGGTGATTGCGGTGTCGAAGTCGGTGTGCTTGCACTCGTAACGCTGGTTGTCGAGCGCGGACACGTCGCGCGGCTTGCGTACACCGTCGCCGGTGGTATCGGTACGGCTGGCGATGGTGCCGCTGACGCCGATGCCGATCTTCTCGCCTTGCAGCTCGTCGACGCCGTAGACGTTGATCTGCTTCAGGAACTCGCTGGACTCCTGAATACGTTGCTCCAGCTTCTGCTGGACACTCGGCTCGACGGCGAAGGTCTGGACGGCGGAGTTCACGCCGTTGAGCTTGGCGAGCTGCGCCAGGTAGGCGTCGAACTGTTTGCGGGTTTCGTTGCGCATGGTGCTTTTCCTTTGGATACCGGGGCGGGGGACGGTTAGCAGTCGGTCAGGGCGACACTGCCGCCACCGGTGACCGGGGGCCGCTGCTGTTGGCTGTGGTCCCGGGTGCTATCGAGGGTGCTCTTGAGGTCCGCCAGTTCCTTGGTGACCTTGTCCAGTTGGCTGGCCAGTTGCTGGGTCTGCTTCTTCTGCTCGCCGAGTTGCTCGCCCAGGTCGCGGCTGTGTTCGGCGATCGCTTCGACGGCCTCGCCGACCTGGCCGAACTCGGCTTGGGTGCGGGCTTCCTTGCCCTTGAGCAGTTCCTTGACCTTGGTGAACAGCGCAGCGCCGACCGAGGGTTTGTCCTCGTATTCCTCGAACTCGAGGGTGCCCTCTTCGGCAGCGCTGAACAGGGTGTCGGGGTTGGTCTTGCGGCTGGCGAGGGTCCCGTTCTTGGCGCTGAAGGACAGCGCCTCGGTGCCCAGGCTGGCGGGTGAGTCGGTGATGGCCAGGCCGACCAAGTAAGCCTTGCCTGTGTCGGCGAACTTGGGATCGATCTCGACCGAGGTGTAGACCTTCTGCCGCTGCTTGTTCAGTTCCAGCAGCGCCTGGTTGGGCTCCAGTTGGGCGAAGAGGGCGAGCTTCTTCTGCCCGTTGATGTCGATCTCTTCCGCCTTGCACGCCAGCACGTCGCCATAGGCGCCGAACTCACCAGCCGGCCAGGCCCACTTGATGTGCTCGCAGTTGATCCGCGCGCCGTAGGTGTTCGGGTCGTACTGCGCGGCCATCTGCTCGATCCAGTTGCGCTCGATGTTGCGGCCGTCCGTGGTCGCTCCTTCGACGGCGATGCGGAACCATTTGCTGCGGAATTTCTTCATGCCGGGAGTCCTCAATGCGGCTGATGCGGGGTGCATGGCAATGAGGGGCATGTTCGGGACGCGCGCGCGGCCCAGCAATCAAGCGGGATTGTAGGGCGCGGAGCTACAAGGGGCGGCGCTACTGAGGGGCGAGGGTGGGCGGCAGCATCTGCGCCATGAACGCTGCCGTCGAAATTCCCATCCGTGACAACCGCCGCCAGGCCAAATTCCTGTACTGGATGGGTTGGCGTGTCTGCGACATCGCCGATCACCTGGGCGAGAAGGACAAGACCCTTCACTCATGGAAGGACCGCGACGGATGGGACCGGGCCGACAGCGTAGAACGGATCGGGGGCGCCCTGGAAGCCCGGTTGGTTCAGTTGATCCTGAAGGACGGCAAGACCGGCGGTGACTACAAGGAAATCGACCTGCTGCATCGGCAGCTTGAGCGCCAGGCGCGGATCCAGCGCTACCAGGGCGGTGGTACCGAAACCGACCTGAACCCCGAGCTTGCCAAGCGTAACGAAGGTCCCAAGCGCAAGCCGAAGCGTAACGACATCAGCGAGGAACTGACCGAGAAACTGGTCGAGGCCTTCCTCGACGGTTGCTTCGACTACCAGAAAGACTGGTACCGCGCGGGTAATCAGCGTACCCGCGTGATTCTCAAGTCGCGACAGATCGGCGCCACGTTCTACTTCGCCCGCGAGGCGCTGATCGACGCGCTGGAAACGGGGCGCAACCAGATATTCCTGTCGGCCAGCAAGGCCCAGGCACACATCTTCAAGGCGTATATCCAGGCCTTCGCGCGCGATGCGGTAGGTGTCGAACTGAAGGGCGACCCGATCATCCTGCCGAACGGCGCGGAACTGCACTTCCTCGGTACCAACGCGCGGACTGCCCAGGGCTACCACGGTAACTTCTACTTCGACGAGTTCTTCTGGACGTTCAAGTTCAAGGAGCTGAACAAGGTCGCCAGCGGTATGGCGATGCAGAAGCGCTACCGGCGGACCTATTTCTCGACGCCCAGCTCGATGGCGCATGAGGCCTACACATTCTGGACTGGCGAGCGCTTCAACAAGGGCAAGCCGGCCGCCGATCGCATCAAGATCGACGTAGGTCATGACGCCCTGCAGCAAGGACGACTGTGCGAGGACCGCATCTGGCGCCAGATCGTCACCATCCTCGATGCCGAGGCCCGTGGCTGCGACCTGTTCGACATCGACGAGCTGCGTCTCGAGTACGACGCCGAGGCTTTCCAGAACCTGCTGATGTGCCAGTTCGTCGACGACGGCGCGAGCATTTTCCCGCTGACCATGCTGCAGCCATGCATGGTCGATAGCTGGGACCTGTGGTCGGAGGACTACAAGCCGTTCGCGCCGCGACCGTTCGGTGATCGCCAGGTGTGGCTGGGCTATGACCCCGCCGAGACGGGCGACACCGCGGGTCTGGTGGTGGTGGCACCGCCGGCGGTACCGGGCGGCAAGTTCCGCGTGCTGGAGCGCCATCAATTCCGCGGCAAGGACTTCGCCGAACAGGCCGAGTTCATCCGCAAGGTGACCCAGCGCTACTGGGTCACCTACATCGGCGTCGACACCACCGGCATGGGGTCTGGCGTCGCGCAGCTGGTGCGCCAGTTCTTCCCGGGGGTGCGCACCTTCAGCTACTCGCCCGAGGTGAAGACGCAGTTGGTCATGAAGGCCTGGTCGGTGATCAAGAACGGCCGCCTCGAATTCGACGCCGGCTGGACCGACCTGGCCCAGGCGCTGATGGCTATCCGCAAGACCATTACGGCCGGTGGGCGCCAGTTCACCTACACCGCCGGCCGCAACGACAACACCGGCCACGCCGATCTGGCCTGGGCGCTATTCCACGCATTGCAGAACGAACCGCTCGAGGGGCAGACCCCCGCGAATACCGGGCGCATGGAGATTTTCTGATGAGCAAACGTCGCAGCCACCGCCGCCAGCAGCCGGTCACAGCCCAGTCCGTACAGGAAGGCGAGTTCATCCCACGCCAGGGTGGCCGTGCCGAGGCCTTCACCTTCGGTGACCCTATGCCTGTGCTCGACGGCCGGGGCATCCTCGACTATCTCGAGTGCTGGTCGAACGGGCGGTGGTACGAGCCGCCGCTGTCCATGGAGGGGCTGGCCAAGGCGGTGGGGTCGAGCGTTTACCTGCAGTCGGGCTTGAAGTTCAAGCGCAACATGCTGGCCAAGACCTTCATCCCGCACCGCCTGCTCAGCCGGGCGACATTCGAGCAGTTCTCCCTGGACTGGCTGACATTCGGCTCGGCCTACCTCGAGCAGCCTCGTTCGCGCCTGGGTACGCGGATGCCGCTGCAGGCGCCGCTGGCCAAGTACATGCGCCGCGGCACCGATCTGGAGACGTTCTACCAGGTGCGCAGCTGGAAGGATGAGCACGAATTCGAGAAGGGCAGCGTGATCCAGCTGCGCGAGGCCGACATCAATCAGGAAATTTACGGGGTGCCGGAGTGGTTCTGCGCCCTGCAGAGCGCCCTGCTGAACGAGTCGGCCACGCTGTTCCGGCGTAAGTACTACAACAACGGCAGCCACGCCGGCTTCATCCTCTACATGACCGACGCCGCACAGAACGAGGAAGACATCGACGCGCTGCGCACGGCGCTGAAGACCGCGAAGGGGCCTGGCAATTTCCGCAACCTGTTCGTCTACGCGCCGAACGGGAAGAAGGAGGGGATCCAATTGATTCCGGTCAGCGAGGTCGCGGCCAAGGACGAGTTCGGCTCGATCAAGAACATCAGCCGCGACGACCAGCTCGCCGGTCTGCGGGTCTATCCGCAACTGATGGGGGTGGTGCCGCAGAACGCCGGTGGGTTCGGATCCATCAGCGACGCGGCAGCGGTCTGGGCCAGCCTGGAACTCGAGCCAATGCAGGCGCGCCTGCAACAAGTAAATGACTTTCTTGGGGAGGAAGTTATAAATTTCTCGTCGCTTGTTTTAGAACAGTAGAACACTGCGGAAGGTTGCCTTTTGTCCCTGAGAGATTGTCTGTGCGCTTTGCTGTAGTGGAGCTGCGCGCTAACTATTCGGCCAGCGTACGTCCTTTATTTTAATTAATTCTTTTGTGATCAAGCCGGAGAACTTGTTCTCAATTTGTGACTTGCCAATTTCTAGTAGGCGGCTGTCTCGATCGGAGTCCAGCTGTTCTTGGGTCATTCCAAGTCCTTTTAGAAGATCGAACAGCGCAATATTTAGACCATTCTCGTTATCTTTTTTGTACTGTGATTTTATAGATTCCGCTATAGCTGGGTTATTTCGAATTTCGTCAGCTAAAGAGTCTCTTTTGGCGCGGTATTCAGCTTGTAGGGCTGCTACCTTCGTAGCTATATCTCGAGCATGGTCTTTTAAGGTCAGCTTGTCTAGTTCTCGTAGAGATTCATAACTGTGTTCTGAGATTAGCTTGTTCAGGCATGTTGGGATATCGATATCTAGCATGACTTTTCTGCTGGGTTCAAGCTTCTCATCAAGAAGGTTTGTACATCTTATTGTTGTTGAGGCAAGTGAGCCGGCCTCCATATCTCTAACTTTTTTGTATAGGTCCTCTGTTGCTTGATTTAGCTTGTCTAACTCAAGCTCTTTCCGGGCTAGGGATTCTTCCATCTGGGCATTTTTATAAAGAGGTATGACAGTGTAGTAAACAGTAAATAGTGTTACCGAGAAGAGGCCGATCTGAACTATATGGCTGGTGCGATTCAAAAAAATATCAAGTTTGCTCACTTTTTTCTTTTCCTTGGTTAGCCTTACTGGTCCGGGCTCTATGTCTAGAGGCTTGATCATAAATGTTCTCACTGTTTTTACTCCTTGAAAACATGTCGAATCCGACCGTTCCAGCCGGCGCGCGCAGTCGTCCCCCCGCCACGCCTCCGCTCTAAATAGACCTCTTTTTCTGCACTTTCTGCGGACCCCAGCCAGCAGGCTTGGCGGGGCGCTGCTGGTGGCTTTCTGCGGTGACGAATCCCTGCGAAACCCTGCAGAGCAGGTGCTTTTCTGGGAGAGGCCAAAGCCCTCTCCTTGCCTGGTTTTCTCTCGACCCCTTGGGAAAAGGTAATTTTGGTAATTTGGCAGTTGAAGATGACTGAAGGCCGCGTGGTTCCTGGCTTTCAGCGATTACCTTGAAAGGTAATTTAGGGTAATTGAAAAGGTAATTTTTCTGTAACTTATTGATTTTTAAGGGGGTTGTGAATTGAGGGGCTTACCTTCGAGAAAGGTAATTCGATTACCTCAAAATTACCATATTATTACCTTTAAGAATTTTTCATAAGATATTGAAATTAAAGGTAAAAATTCATTTCTCAAGGAGAGATTACCAAAATTACCCCATTTCAATGGGTCAACATGAAATCCGGCTGTTTCCCTGGGACGGCAGGTTTGACGGCAGGCTTCCAGGCTCTCTCGCACACGCTGGGAACACTCTGGGAACAAACGCGAGTGAAAATGGACACTAGGGCCCAGGAATAATGCGGCCTCCAGCGAGGTTGGGGCGTTTCACATGAGTTCGAATCTCACCGCCTCCGCCATATCCGCGTACTGAAAAGCCCCGCTGAGCGGGGCTTTTGCATTTTCGGGGCGCCGCTCTTCCGCACTTCCGGATCGTTTCCGCAGCCTGCCCGGCGTCGATTCGATGACTCTCCGATTTCGTCGGGTAATGGCTTCAGATCACGAAGAAGCCGTGGGTTCCGTCGCGACCGAGTTGTTCCACCAGGCCGAACTCCCAGTCCAGGTAGCCCTGCATCGCTTCGCGCGGATTGTCGGTACCTTCGTAGGGGCGGCGGTAGCGGTCGATGCGCGGCGACGCCAACAGGCTTTCGCCGTCTTCCGTCGGCAGGCCCGCGGCGACCCAGGCGTTGGTGCCGCCGTCGAGAAGGAACACCGGCTTGCCGCTGAGTGCCTGGACTTCCGCCACGGCGAAGCGCGCCAGCAGGCTGCTGCCGCAGGTGAGTACGTAGCGCTCGGCCGTGCCCAGCCGTTCCAGTGCCTGCTTCAACTGGCTGCGCAATACCCAGGCGGCGCCGGGGATGTGGCGTTTCGCATAGTTGGCGCTGGCGGTGAAGTCGAGCACCCGGGTGCCCGGTTCGCCCAGCCAGGCGGCGAGGGTGGTCGGGTCGATGGTGTCGGCCCGGGGTTGCCCCGGCAGCGGCGCGCTCCAGGCGCCCCTCTCGCTGAAGTCGGCGTCGGAGAGTCCGTCCAGTACCGCGACCTGCCAGCCCATCTGGGCCAGCCAGGAGGCGCTCATGTTGGCGCGTACGCCATCGTCGTCCACCAGTACCAGGCGCGCGCCGCGCACGCTGGCGACATGGTCGGTTTCCTGAACCAGCTGGCCACCGGGCGTGGAGCGGGAGCCAGGCAGGTGACCGGCTTCGTATTCCTCGGGCGTGCGTACGTCGAGCAGGTAGGTGGTGCGGTCGTGCTCGTCCTGCCATTGGGCCAGACCGGCCAGGTCGAGGCGTTCGACGCCGGCGCGGTCGGCGACGGCACGGGCGCGCTGGGCGGCGGCCTTGCGAGTGTCCTGCGAGATCGCACCGAAGCGTCGCGTCTGGCCGTGTTCCAGTTGCTGACCGGCCAGCGTCCAGCCGATGGTGCCGTTGCGTAATGCCGCCACCGGGTTGGGGATGCCGGCGTTGAGCAGCGACTGGGTACCGATGATGCTACGAGTGCGCCCGGCACAGTTGACTATCACCCGGGTGCGCGGGTCCGGCGCCAGTTCGGCGACGCGCAGCACCAGTTCGGCGCCGGGCACGCTGATGCCGCCGGGGATACTCATGGTCTGGTATTCGTCGAAACGACGGGCATCCAGGATCACCGCGTCGGCCCTGGCGTCGAGCAAAGTCTGTACTTCCTCCGCGGCCAGCGATGGCGTGTGGCGCTCGGCCTCCACCAGTTCGCCGAAGGCCTTGCTCGGCACGTTCACATCCCTGAACAGCTCGCCGCCGGCGTTGCGCCAACCGGACAGGCCGCCATCGAGCAAGGCCACGTCGCTGTAGCCGAGGTCGAGGAGGCGTTGCGCGGCGACCGGCGCCAGGCCTTCGCCGTCGTCGTAGACGGTAATCGGCGTGTCGCGGCGCGGCACCCGGGCATGGATCTCCAGTTCCAGCCTGGACAGCGGCAGGTTGACGGCGAACAGGGGATGGGCCTGGGCGAACGGGTCCTCTTCGCGCACGTCGAGCAGCGCCAGCTCCCGGCGGGCGAGGAGAGCGGCGCGGATATCGTGAAAGGTGCGTACGGCGATCTGGCTCATGCGGGGTTCTCTTTCGACAGGTCCCAGATATTGGGCAAGCGGCTGTTGGAATAGCCGGAAATGAAGGGTTTTTCCTCACCTTCGGCGCTGAACACGGCACGCCGTACCGCACCGATATTGGCGCCGTAGACGTGGATACTGATGGATGTGCGGTCGCTGAAGGCGTTGCTCACCTGGTGCACGTCGCCAATGCGTGGCGACAGCGCTTCGACCTCGCCGGGCTCCAGGCGTCGACGGGCTCCGCTGGGATGCGGACGCCCCCCCGCATCGAAGGCGTACGGCTGCGAGTATTCGGCCCCGCGGAGCATGCCGATCAGGCCCCAGACCCGATGATCGTGTACCGGTGTGATCTGGCCCGGCCCCCAGACGAAGCTGACCACCGAGAAGCGCTGCCGTGAGTCGACATGCAGCAGGTACTGTTGGTAGCGCTGTGGATCGGGGCGGGCGCAGTCTTCCGGCAGCCAGTCGTCCTGGCGCACCAGCTCGGCCAGCAGGGGGGGGGCTTGGGTGAGCAGGGTGGATTCGTCGGGACGGCTGTCGAGCAGTGTCGCCAGCTCGCCGATGAACTGGCGCAGGCGGTCGAGGCGCAGGATGGATGACATGCGGGGATTCACTCCGGGAAGTTCTGGCGGTACGGTAGCAAACGCTTTTTTATTCCTGAAATGCATTTTGAATCTAAGCTAATATGCGAGAAATGCAATTGGTGCCGGCCCCATGAAAATCGATGACATCGACGCCTTCGTCGCGGTGATCCGCAACGCTTCCCTGAGCCAGGCCGCCGAGAGCCTGGGCCTGACCCAGTCTGCGATCACCCGGCGGGTACAGAGCCTGGAGGAGTCCCTCGGAGTGGCATTGCTGGACCGCAATACCAAGCCGCTCAAACCCACCGCCAGCGGACTGCGGGTCTACGAACAGTGCCGGCGGGTGCTGCGCGAGGTGGATGGCCTGCGCGAACTGGTGGCCGGCGACGCCACACCAAGTGGCGTGCTGCGCCTGGGCGTGCCGCAGAGTATCGGCGAGGTGGTGTTGCTGGATGCCCTTCGGCGGCTGGCCGACGAGTACCCGGAGCTGCGCGCGCAGGTCGGCACTGGCTGGGGCAGCCATTTGCTGGCGCGCCTGGAGAATGCCGAACTGGACGCGGCAGTGGTGTTGTTTCCGCCAAGCAAGGTGTTCCCCGAAGAACTCGGCGCCACGCCCCTAGGGCGCATGGAACTCTGCGTGGTGGTCGCCCGCGACAGTGCCATCCAGGCGCGACGCCTGCTCGATTGCTACCACCATGGCTGGGTGCTCAACCCCGATGGCTGCGGCTTCCGTGCCGGCCTGCAACGGGCCCTGGCCGATCAGGGCCTGGGCCTGCAACTGAACCTCGAGACTTTCGGCAGCGAGCTGCAACTGGGCCTGGTCGCCGCGGGCCGGGGTCTCGGCCTGGTGCCGGCGCCGGCCCTGGCGCGTAGCCGCTACCGCGATCAGTTGCAGGTGCTGCAATTGGAGGATTTCCAGCCGCTGATCCAGCTCTGGCTGGTGCGTCCGCGCCTGCTGGGCAATCTGGAGACGCCGGCACGGCTGTTCGGCAGGGCGGTGGCCGAGGGGTTGGATATGCAAGCCGGTTGAGTAGCGGCGCCGGGAGATCCCCGGGAGACGGGAGCGTGAATGAGAAGGGGCTGCAGTCGGGATCAACATTCCCCTGCGAGCCCCTTTTCGCTTCAGAGGGAAGAGGGAGCGAGGGCGGCTACGCATAGTGTCCGCCTTGGGAAACGCAAAGACGGAAAAGCTAAATATGCGTGTTTAGCATATTAAGATATGACAAAAATGAATTTCCATCATGTAGTTTCAGCCTGTAGCTTCTAAGAAAAGCACCCATGCAGATGTTTTTCTTATAACGACAGCCGCCAACCTTATCAGTCGAGCGGCCCAGGCGAGGGCAACAGCGTGAGCGTGGAAATTCTCGGCATGATCACCGCCACACCGAGTTCCGAGGTGGACCAGCCGTTGGGGGAGGCTGTGGACGCCGGTTTCGTCCGGCGTTTCGCCCAGGCCCATGAGGACGCCGGCTTCGACCGGGTGCTGGTGGGGTATTTCAGCAATGCCGCCGAGGGCGCGGTGGTCAGTTCCTTCGTCGCCGCTGCCACCCGGCGCCTTGGCGTTCTCCTGGCCTATCGCCCGGGGGTGATCGCAGCGCCGCTGGCGGCACGCCAACTGGCCACCCTGGATCAGTTCAGCGAGGGCCGCCTGGCCCTGAACGTAGTCAGTGGTGGTAACGACGAGGACCTCGCGCGCGATGGCGACTACCTCGACCATGACCGCCGCTACGCCCGTACCGACGAATACCTGCAAGCCCTGCGTGCTATCTGGACCGCCACGGGACCGGTGGATTTCGACGGCGAGTTCTATCGTTTCCAGGGCGCCTCGCCAGCGGTGCGCCCGCGCCAGTCGCCGCACATACCGATCTATTTCAGTGGCTCCTCCGACGCAGCCATCGAGGTCGCCGCCAGGCACGCCGACACCTACATGCTCTGGGGCGAGCCGCTGGCCGCGGTCGACGGGCATATCCGCCGAGTGCGCGCCGCCGCCAAGGCCCAGGGACGCGATCCGCGCTTCTCGGTGTCATTCCGGCCGATCGTCGCGGATACCGAGGAGGCCGCCTGGAAGCGTGCCGCCGAGGTGCTCGAACAGGTCCGCGAGAACCGTGCGCGCCTCGGTCTGCCGCTGCGCGACCACCAGCCGCAGAACGTCGGTTCGCAGCGCCTGCTGGCCGCCGCCGAGCAGGGCGAGGTGCTCGACAGCCGTTTGTGGACCGGCGTGGCCCGGCTGACCGGGGCGCGCTGGAACTCCACCGCCCTGGTAGGCACCCCCGAGCAGGTTGCCGCTGCGCTTGGCGAGTACTACCGGCTGGGCGTCTCGACCTTCCTGATTCGAGGCTTCGATCCGCTCGGCGACGCCGTGCGCTACGGCCAGGGCCTGATTCCCGCCATACATGACCATATCGCCCGCCTGCCGCTGTTGCGGCACGCCGGTTGAGGAGCTCCGATGAAACTCAAGCAATACCTGCTAACCAGCTTCGCCACGCTTCTGCTCGGTGCCTCCCTGGCCCAGGCCGCAGACCTGCCGACGTTGCGTGTGGGCGACCAGAACTACTACAACGTGCGGGCTTCAATGGAGGCCTCGGGAGTTCTCGAAGGCGCGCCTTACCAGGTCGAATGGAAGCATTTCCAGTCCGCCGCGCCGGTGGCCGAGGGGTTGCAGGCCGGAGCGCTGGACCTGGGTTTCCTCGGCGACTCGGGCTTCATCTTCCTCGCCGCCAAGGGTGCGCCGGTGAAGCTGGTCGGCGTCTCGCGGCAGAACCTCGATACCATAGCCCTGCTGGTGCCGAAGGATTCTCCGGTGCGCAGCATTGCCGATCTCAAGGGCAGGAAAGTCGCCTACTGGCCCGGTGCCTGGAGCCAGCAACTGACCTTGCGCGCGCTGGAGAAAGCCGGCTTGCCGAAGGACTACGTGGAGTTCGTCAAGCTGATGCCGATCGACGCCGCCGCCGCCTTGCCGCGCGGCAGCATCGATGCCTTTCCGGTGTGGGAGCCGTATATCTCGCAGCAGATCGTGGTTTCCGGCGCACGGCCGATTCTCACCGCCCGCGACCTGATGCCGGGGCTGTCCAGCATCGCCGCCAACGCTGCTTCCATCGAGCCCAGGCGCGCGCAGATCGCCGACTTCCTCGGCCGCCTGCGCAAGGCACGGGCCTGGGTCGAGGCACACAAGGAGCAGTACGCCGACCTCTGGGCGCAGAAGGCCAATCTCGACCGGGCAGTCTCCCGCCATTGGATCGGCCAGGCCGGCATGAGCGTCGGCCCGGTAGACGCCCAGGCCGCCACCGACTACCAGGAGACCGCGGATTTCCTGCTGCAGACCGGTGCCTTGCCCAAGCCGTTCGACACTTCCACGGTGATCGACACGTCCTTCAACGAAGCCTTCCACTGAGTACGGACCATGAGCATCCAGTTTCTCGGCATGATCGGCCATCGCCTGGCCTCGGAGACCCTCGCGCCGGTCGGACCTATCCTCGACAAGCCTTACATCGCCGCTTTCGCACGCGCCCACGAAGAGGCCGGCTTCGATCGAATCCTGGTCGGCTACTGGTCGGACCAGCCGGATGGATTCCTGGTGGCCGCCGCCGCTGGCCTGGCCACTTCCCGGATCGGTCTGCTGCTGGCGCACCGCCCCGGTTTCGTCGCCCCGACCCTGGCCGCGCGCAAGCTGGCGACCCTCGAACACCTCCTCGACGGGCGCCTGGCGGTGCATATCATCAGCGGCGGCAGCGACGCCGACCAGCGCAAGGACGGCGATTATCTCGACCACGACCAGCGCTATGCCCGCAGCGACGAATTCATCGAACTGCTCAAGCGCACCTGGACCAGCACCGAACCCTTCGATTTCCACGGCGCGTACTACCGCGTGGAGCACGCCTTCTCGGCCATCCGTCCACAGCAGAAACCGCACATTCCGGTGTATTTCGGCGGCTCCTCGGAAGCCGCGCTGAAGGTCGCCGGCAAGCAGGCCGATGTGTTCATGCTCTGGGGCGAACCCCTGGCACAGGCCGCCGAAACCATCTCCGCTGTGCGCGAACAGGCGCGCTCGAATGGTCGCGAAGTGGAATTCAGCCTGTCGTTCCGGCCCATCCTCGGGCGCACGGAGGACGAGGCCTGGGCCAAGGCCGAGGCGATACGCGCAAGCGCCGGCGCGCGCCTGGGCGAGGCCGGCTTCCCCAAGGGCAAGCCGCAGAGCGTCGGCGCCCAGCGTCTGCTCAAGGCGGTGGAGCAGGGCGAGCGCCTCGACGAGCGCCTTTGGACCGGAATCGCCAGGCTGGTCGGTGGCGGGCACAACTCCACCGCCCTGGTCGGTACCGCGGAACAGGTGGCCGACGCGCTGCTCGCCTACTACGACCTGGGCGTGCGCAATATCCTCATTCGCGGTTTCGATCCCCTCGCCGATGCCGTGGAATATGGCCGCGAGCTGATCCCGCTGACCCGCGCCAAAGTCGCCGAGCGCGAGCGCCGGCGCGCCACGGCCTGATCCCATGGCCGTCCTGCAGACTCCCTCGGCGGCGTTCGACGAATGGCTGCCGGAACTGACCCGGCAACTGGCGGAAAGCGCCGATGCCCATGACCGCAGCGGAGATTTTCCCCATGCCAACCTGGCCCTGCTGCGACACCACGGACTGCTCGCCCTGGCCTTGCCGCCTGCGCTCGGCGGTCCCGGC
This sequence comes from Pseudomonas sp. HMSC067G02, assembly GCF_001813485.1. Lineage (NCBI taxonomy): Bacteria > Pseudomonadati > Pseudomonadota > Gammaproteobacteria > Pseudomonadales > Pseudomonadaceae > Pseudomonas > Pseudomonas sp. HMSC067G02. Next base: position 136,430 of record NZ_KV812700.1, on the reverse strand, counting down.
GCCAGCCTCGGCGAGCTGCGCCGGGTAATCGGCGCGGTGGCTCGTGGCGAACCCTCCACGGCCCTGGTGCTGTGCATGCAGTACCTGCATTTGCGGCGCCTGGCCGATAACCCCGATTGGCCCGGCGCGCTCAAGCGGCGCGTGGCGCGCGAGGTGCTGGAGCAGGGGGCGTTGATCAATAGCCTGCGCGTGGAGCCCGAGCTGGGTTCGCCGTCACGCGGCGGTCTGCCGGGTACGCTGGCGCGGCGTGTCGGCGACGGCTGGCAGCTGTCCGGGCACAAGCTCTACACCACCGGCATTCCCGGCCTGACCTGGCTGGCGGTATGGGCGCGCAGCGACGAGCCGATCCCCCGCGTGGGTACCTGGCTGGTGCGCCGCGACAGCCCAGGCATCCGTATCGTGGAGAGCTGGGACCATCTGGGCATGCGCGCCAGCGGCAGCCACGAGGTGCTCTTCGAAGAGGTGGCGGTGCCTCTGGAAAACGCCATCGGCCTGCATCCCCACGACCAGCCTCCGGCGCCGGACCAGGCCGTGCTGCGCGACTTCGCCCAGGCTAGCGCGGTATTGCTTGGCGCGCTCTACGACGGTATCGCCGGGAGCGCCCGCGAGTGGCTCGTCGGCTGGCTGCGCGAGCGCGTGCCGGCCAGTCTCGGCGCGCCGTTGGCGAGCCTGCCGAGGATGCAGGAGGCGCTCGGCGGGATCGACGGCCTGCTCCTGCAGAACCGCCTGCTGCTCGATGCCGCGTGCTGCGGACAGTTGCCCGCCAGCGACTCCGGGCTGCTCAAGGTCGCGGTCATCGACAACGCGTTGGCGGTGGTCGAGAAGGCCCTGGAACTGAGCGGCAACCACGGCCTCAGCCGGCACAATCCGCTACAGCGGCACTACCGCGACGTGCTTTGCGGACGTGTCCACACGCCACAGAAAGATAGCGTCTGGAGCGCGGCGGGGAGGGCGGCGCTGAGTCTTTGAAACGTACCTCCCACGATTCTCGACCCTGGCCTTGTCGGCGACCGCACCGGCGGAACGGATAGCCCAGGATAGCCCCGGCTCCGTGCGGAGCTGCCTGGAGATTGCCCATGAAACGACCCCTGTGTGTGCTTGCCGGCCTGCTGGCCGCGACCCTGCTGGCTGGAGCCGCCAGCGCCGCCGACCTCATCAGCCTGCGCCTGGGCGATGTGAAGGGCGACCGCTACGCCGCCCTGCGCGCGTCCGGCGAGCTCGACGACCTGCCGTACAAGCTGGAAATGTCGGCGTTCCCCTCCGGTGCACCGGTGCTCGAGGCGCTCAACGCCGGGGCCCTGGACATAGGCTTTACCGGCGACATCCCGTTCCTCTTCGTCTACGCTGCCGGCGCGCCGCTCAAGGCGGTGGGCGCCTGGCACTTCAACCCGGCGACCGTGGCGCTGGTGGTCGGCAAGGACTCGCCGATCCGTTCGGTGGCCGGCCTCAAGGGCAAGCGCATTGCCGTCAATCGCGGCGGCTGGGGGCATTTCCTCGCCCTTGGCGCGTTGCGTCGCGCCGGCCTCGGACCGCAGGACGTAAGCTTTTCCTTCCTTGGTCCGGTGGACGGCCGCGCCGCCCTGGTGCGTGGCTCGGTAGACGCCTGGGTGCCCTGGGAGCCCTATACCTCCAGCGCCGTGCTGCTCGATCAGGCGCGGGTCATCGACAACGGTGCCGGGATCATGACCGGCTACTCCTATGCCCTGGCCAGCGACGCTGCGATCGCCCGCAAGAAGGCCGCGATCAGCGACCTGCTGACCCGCCTGGCGCGTGCCCAGGCCTGGGCCCTGAGGCACCCGGAGGCGTTCGCCGAGGCCCTGGCCAAGGATCTGAACATGCCGCGCGAAGTCACTCGGCGCTGGGTTGGCGAGGCGCGCATCAGTCCTGTGGTCTTCGGTCCGGAGGTTGCCGCCACCCTGCAGACCGCCGCCGATTTCTTCCATGCCGAAGGCGTGCTGCCGAAGTCGCTGGAGGTCGCCCCGGCGTTCGACTTCAGCCTGTCCGCTGGTGCCGCCGAAGTGGCCCGCCAGTTGCCCGCCGACCTCCGCGTCGGCCAGCGTTGAGGAGTTACGGAATGCGTCAGACCCTGAGCCTGTTCCTGCTTCTCTGCCTGCTCGTCGGCCAGGCCTGTGCCGACGAGCGCGTGACCCTGCGCCTGGCCGACCAGAAGGGCAACATGCGCGCCCAGTTGGAGGCTGCCGGCGCGCTGGACAACCTGACCTACGACATCCGCTGGTTCGAATTCCCCGCCGCCGCCCCCCTCGCCGAAGCACTCAATGCCGGTGCGGTGGATGCCGGCATCATCGGCGACGCGCCATTGCTCTTCGCCCTGGCCGCCGGTGCCCGGCTGAAGGCCATCGCCGTCGACAAATCCGATCCCTACGGTACCGCCGTGCTGGTGAGAGGGGATTCGCCGTTGCGCTCGGCCAACGACCTGAAAGGCCAGCGCATTGCCACCGGGCGCGGTTCCATCGGCCACTTCGTCGCGCTCAAGGCCTTGGCCTCGGTCGGGCTGGGCGAGAAGGACGTCGAATTCCGCTTCCTCGGCCCGGTGGACGCGAAAATGGCCCTCGCCAATGGTTCCGTGGATGCCTGGGCGACCTGGGAGCCCTACACCGCGTTCGCGGAGACCGCCGACAAGGCTCGGGTACTGGTCGACGGTCGCGGCCTGTGGGCTGGCAACAGCTTCCTCGCTGCTACCGATAGCGCACTGGCCGACCCGGCGAAACGCGCCGTGCTGCAGGACTACCTGCAACGCCTGGCCAGCGCCCAGCGCTGGGCGTACCTGCACCTGGACGAGTATTCGCGAAGCCTGGCGCAGATCATCGGCTTCCCCGAGGACGCCGCGCGCTTGCAGTTCGAACGCCGGCGCTTGCGTTGGCAGGCGCTGGATGAGCGAACGCTCGGCCAGCAGCAGGAGACCGCCGATTTCTACCAGGCCCATGGATTGATTCCGCAGCGCCTCGATGTGCGGCCGACCTTCGCCAGCGGCTTTGCGGTCAGGCAGGCGTCGGATGCGGATATCCGGTAGGCGCTGCCCGGGCATTAATTGATAACTATAAGTTATTTATAGATTGTTTTTTATTCCAATAATCTATCCGTTCCGTCGCCGGCAGCTGGAACTCCCGTCCCTGCGGGCGCTCGCACCTATCCCAGGAGTCATCGCATGTCTCGTCCGTTCCTGCGTCGCTTGGCCATCGTGTTTGCCGCTTCCGCCGTCCTGTCGGGCATTGGTGGCGCACATGCCGAGGAGGTCCTGCGCATCGGCTTCCAGAAATCCTCGACTCTGCTGACCCTGATCCGCAGCCAGGGCACCTTCGAGCGCGAGTTGGCCAGGCAGGGCATCCGGGTGTCCTGGCATGAGTTCCCCAGCGGCCTGCCGTTGCTCGAATCGCTCAATGTCGGCAACGTCGATCTCTCCGCCGACGTCGCCGACACCGTGCCGGTGTTCGCCCAGGCGGCGGGTGCTCGCCTGACCTACTTCGCCCGCGAAACACCTTCGCCCGCGGCGCAGGCGATACTGGTCGGCGAACATTCGCCGCTGAAGTCCCTGGCCGAGCTGAAGGGCAAGCGCATCGCCGTGACCAAGGCCGCCGGCAGCCACTACCTGCTCATCGCCGCGCTGGCCAGCGCCGGGCTTGAGTTCTCCGACATCCAGCCAGCCTACCTGACGCCAGCCGACGGCCGCGCCGCCTTCGAGAACGGCAAGGTCGACGCCTGGGTGACCTGGGACCCCTACGTGGCAAGCGCCCAGCGCCAGCAACGCGCGCGGGTACTGGCCGACGGCCAGGGCCAGGCCAGCTACCAGCGCTACTACCTCGCCTCCAGCGACTACGCCAGGAAACATCCTGAAGTGCTCCAGCAGGTCTTCGCCGAACTGCAGCGCACCGGGCGCTGGCTCAAGAGCCACCCGGCCGACGCGGCCAAGGTGCTGGGGCCGCTGTGGGGCAATCTCGATGCCGCTACCGTCGAGCAGGCGAATGCGCGGCGCAGCTACGACGTACAACCGGTGAGCGCAGATGGTCTCGACGAGCAACAGCGCATCGCCGACGCCTTCCACGCCCAGGGACTGCTACCCAAACCGGTGGATACGCGCGCCGTGGAGGTATGGCAGCCGCGGCACTGAGCGACGCAGCTGCCCTGTGATGCGCGGCACCGGCGGCCAGCGTAGCTTGCCGCTGGCGCGCGTCCTTCAGGCCAGCCCATAGCTGATCTGCTCGGCCTTGACGTGGAACGCCTGCTCACGGCTCGGAAGATGCTGGTTGGCATCGGCGTTGCCCTGGCGCAGGCGTTCGGACCTCAGCGTTGGCAGGCGGAACACATCCTGCCGCTCGGTCTGCAACGCATTGCCGCGCATCAGTTCCATCAACGGAACCTGCATGGCCGGGGTGCTCTGGCCGAGGAAGTAGTTGGGCACCTCGTCGCACCACAACAGCATGTAGTCGCTCACCGCGTCGTGCTCGGCGTCGAGCACCACGTACTCGACGCGATGGCGCAGGACCACTTCGGCGTCGATGCTCCAGCGGGTGTCCACGGTGAACAGCGGAACGTGCTTTTCCACGTCCACCAGCAGGCCATTCACCGCCTTGCAGCCGGACTTGCGGCAGGCCACGTGGTAGCGCTTGTCGGGGAGGGGGTGACGCGCCACCACGTCGCGCCCGCCAAGCAGGTGCAGGTCGAACTCCTTGATGCGGATGTCGATCAGCTCGCACGGCAGGTCGAACCCCGCAGGCGTCAGCAGCCTGGGGCAGAAATGGATAAGCATGGTTTTCTCCATCAGGCATGCCCGGGGCTTTCCCGCCCAGGGGGAGAGGTATCTCTATCGATCGGTCGCGGGTCAGACGGCAAGCCGCGTCCTGACGGACGAGGCAGAGCCTCGCCCGGTGAAGGGCGCGAACGCCGGTCCTGGCGGACCTCGCTGGATTTTTCTGGCTCCGGGCGCTCCCGTGCTTCCAGGGGCGTCTCGGACGGGTTTCAGCTCCCGGTCTTGACTCGGCTCCAGACCCGGGTACGGATTCTCTCGACCTTCAGTGGCAGGGTTTCCAGCGGGAAGAGGGTCGCCATGGTTTCCTTGCTCAGGTAAACCGCCGGGTTTTCCCGCAGCTTCCGCTCCACCAGCGGCAGCGCCGCCTGGTTGCCATTCGGATAGCCCACGTAGTTGGAGGTCCTGGCGATGACCTCCGGACGCAGCAGGTAGTCGATCAGCGCATAACCCTGCTGCGGATGCGGTGCATCCTTGAGCAGCACCATGTTCTCGGCCCAGACCAGCGAGCCTTCCCGGGGAATGCTGTAGGCGATATGGCGACCGTTCCCGGCCTGTTCGTTGTTGACCTGGGCCATGTAGGCCGTGCCCTGCCAGCCGACCACCACGCAGACGTTGCCGTTGGAGAGGTCGGTGTCGACTCTGGAGGAGTCGAAATAGCGAATGTAGGGGCGAACCTTCAGCAACAGTTCCTGGGCTTTCTGGTAATCCTCGGGATTCTGGCTGTTGTGCGGCAGGCCCAGGTAGTTGAGGGCGATGGACACCAGCTCGGTGGAGGAGTCCAGCGTGGCCACGCCGCACTGGCTGAGGCGGGAGATATTCTCCTCCTTGAAGACCAGGTCCCAGGAGTCGACCGGCGCGTCGGGGCCGAGCAGCTTGCGGACCTTGTCCACGTCGTAGGCGATCCCGGTGGTTCCCCAGAGATAAGGTACGGCATAGCGATTGCCGGGATCGTTGGCCTGGAGCTTCCCGAGGATGTCCGCGTCGAGGTTCTTCCAGTGGGGGAGCCGATCGCGGTCGAGTTCCTGGAGGACGCCTGCCTTGATCAGTCCGGGCAGGATGTTGGAGGTGATCACCACCACGTCGTAGCCGGAGCGGCCGACCATCAGTTTGCCCTGCGCGGTCTCGGCGCTGTCGAAGGTGTCGAGGACGACACGGGTGCCGGTTTCCTTCTGGAAAGCCTTGGGCGTTTCCGGGGCGATGAAGTCATACCAGTTGTAAAGATGGACGCTGGTTTGCGCAGCCCATGCACTGTCCGCCGCTGTCGCACCGATCGTCGTCAGGATCGATAACGCCAGTGCACAAACTTTTTTCATTGGATTTCCTTTCCGAAACGAAACAAGTTGGATTTTGCACCTACCAGAACTGGTAGTTCTGACCTGTGGCTATCTTCGAAGGCATCGATATTATGCACATTGGAACTCTTCATGACATAACGCCGAGTGACTAATCCCAGAGGAGTAGTTGTGTGGATATCGCATTGCACGGCGGCGCCTGGCACGAGTCACTGGGAAAGTTGCTCGAAGCGCTGGACCGGCCGTTCTTCTGGCGGATCCTGGCGCAGACCCTCGGCCAGTTCGCCCCCGTCGACAACTGGGCGGCCCTGATATTCAGCGACTCCAGCCCCTTGATTCTTTCCTTCATGGAAGAGGAGATAGAAGAAATCGAGCCGGACCCGCTGATCAGTCGATATATAACCGGACTCTATCTGCAAGATCCTTTCTACCAGGTATCCAGAAACTGTCGGCGCGGCGGGCTTTTTCATCTTGCGGATATCGTCTCCGAAGATTTCGAAACGACCGAGTATTACAATGCGTACTTTGCGCATTATGTGGTGACGGACGAAGTTCAATATAACGTCCCGCTGGATGGTGAAAGAACCCTATGCCTGTCGTTGGGCAGCGAGAGCCGCTTCGGTGCCGAGCAGATCGCGCTGTTCGAGCTGCTTCGCCCGTGGGTCATCGCGCTGATGAAAAAACGCATCCACTTCGAGGATGCGGTCAGGGAGGAGGCGAAACCGATCGCAGCGGCGGAGGTGGAAGTCCAGCCCTGGAGAGGGTTGATATCGCCGCTGACCGCGCGGGAGTCGGATGTCATCCGGCTGATGCTGGATGGATACTCGAACAAGGAAATAGCGGATCGGCTGACGCTGTCGATCGCCACCATCAAGGTGCATCGCCGGCATATCTACGCGAAGCTGAACGTGAAGTCCCACTCCGAGATATTCGCGCTATTGATCAACCCGCCCGCGCCGCGGCTCGCCGACGCACGCTAGTGCGCCGCCTGCGGAGGAACCCGGGTGCATAAGGTTATGCGAAATTCATATTGCCCGACGCTGAAAAAGCCGGCGTCGGATTGCACTCATGGGCGAATTCCATCCAGGACGATTCGACCATGCCCGATGTACGTCTTTCCTCTCGTTCGTTGACCCCCGTGCTCTGTGCGGTGGGGCTCGCCTGCGCGCTGCAGGGCGAGGTGCAGGCCGCCGACGGTGGGCCGCGCGACGCGGCCACGGCGCCTCGGGTATTCGACATAGCGCCCGGCGAACTGGCCGAGGTGTTGTTGAACATCGTGCGCCAGGGACACGTGCCTATCGCCTTCGACCAGCGCCTGGTGGCGGGGTTGCGCGGACCGGATATCCGCGGCCGGCTCAGTGTCGAGGACGCCTTGCGGCGTGCCCTGGCCGGCAGCGGGCTGGCATACGCGCAGGACGAAAGCGGTGCCTTCGTCCTGCGCGGCGGACAGGCGCCTGTGCAGGAGACGCGAGGTGCGGCGGCGGCACCGACCTTGTCCACCGTGGTGGTCACCGGCACGCGCAAGAGCGATGTGAAGGCGCAGGACAGCCTGAGCCCGATCGACGTGGTCAGCGCTACCCAGCTACGTAGCAGCGGCGCGGTCGACCTGCGCGATGCACTGGTCAAACTGCTGCCCTCGCTGACCCGCCAGGCCCAGCCGTTCAACGCCTCGGCGTTGACCCACACGCAGTCGCTGCGCGGGCTGAGCCCCAACCATGTGCTGGTGCTGGTGAACGGCAAGCGTCGCCACGAAACGGCCAATCTCAATATCAGCGGGGGGCTGGAGAAGGGCTCCACCGGCGTCGATCTGGACACCATCCCGATCAACGCCATCGAGCGGGTCGAGGTGCTGCGCGACGGTGCTTCGGCACAGTATGGTTCGGACGCCATCGCCGGGGTGATCAACGTCATCCTCAAGTCCGCCGACCACGGCGGGTCGGCGGCCGCTGACGTCGGGCAGACCGGCGACGGCGACGGCTTCACCCATGGCGGCGGGGGGAACATCGGACTGGCCTTCGGCGATAGCGGCTTCGTCAACCTCACCGCCGAATATCGCGAGCAGGAGCGCACGATGCGCAGCGGCATCGATGAGCGCACCGGTCGGCGCGACAACATTTCCATGGGCGATCCCGCGTTCCACCGGCAATCGTTGGCGCTCAACTCCGGTTTCGGGTTGGGCGACGATATCGAGGTGTACGGCTTCGGCACCTATACTCGGCGCAAGGCCTCCTCGGCGGCCAACTATCGCCTGGCTTCGGTGGCGCCGACGCTGTATCCGGACGGCTTCACGCCGCGCCCGAACAGCGACGAGGACGACTATGCGTTCCTCGCCGGGGTGCGCGGCGAGCGTCTGCTGGATGCCTGGCACTGGGACCTGAGCAGTGGCTACGGCGCCGACCGTCCCGATATCGGCATGACCCAGTCGGTGAACGCGGCGATCTATCGTGAAACCGGCAACAGCCCGAGAAGCTTCGACCTGGCGCGCTACCGCAACAGCCAATGGACCAGCAACCTGGACCTGGGGCGGGAATTCCAACTGGATTTCCTCGCTGCTCCGCTGGCGTTGTCGCTGGGTGCGGAATACCGGCGGGAAAGCTACCGCATCGACGCCGGCGACCCGGCGTCCTACTACAGCGGCGGGGCGGAATCCCTGGCTGGCCTCTCGCCGCTCAGCGAGGGGCAATGGTCGCGGCACGCCTGGGCGTCCTACCTGGACCTGGGTACCTCCCTGACCCCAGCCTGGGAGGTCGACTTGGCGGTGCGCCACGAGAAATTCAGCGACTTCGGCAGCACCACCAACGGCAAGTTCGCCACCCGTTACCAGTTCGATCCGCGGGTGGCGCTGCGCGCCAGCGTAAGCAGCGGGTTCCGCGCGCCGTCCCTGGTCCAGGAGCACTACACCGGCCTCAGCGTCGGTCCGACCATCGCCCTCGGCCTGCTGGCGGCCAACTCGCCGGCAGCGAAGATGCTCGGCGCCGACGAACTGCAACCGGAGAAGTCGACCAGCTTCAACCTTGGCCTGGTACTCAACCCTTGGGAAAACGTCGGGCTGAACATCGACGCCTACCAGATCAGCATCCGCGACCGCATTGTCGACAGCGCCACCTATTCCGGCCAGGAAGCCATCGATGCCCTAGCTGCGGCGGGGATCTCGTTGCCGGCCAGCGCCAGTACGGTCAGTACCCATTACCTGGCCAACGGTGCCGACACCCGCACCCGCGGTGTCGACATCACCGGTCACTACCTCGTCGCGCTTGGCGAGTACGGGCAGGTCGACTGGGAACTGTCGGCCAACTTCAACCGCACCACCTTGCGCAAGAACCATCGAGGCGCCAACGGCGAGCCGCTGCTCAATGCCCAGCAGGTCGCCTGGATCACCAGCTCCACCCCGCGCAGCCAGGTTTCCCTCGGCGGCACCTGGAGCCGCCAGGACTGGGAGGTCAGCCTGCGCCTGACGCGCTACGGCCGGACCAGCTCGGAACTCGACTACACGGTAGGGCCGGACGCCTGGTCGACGGAGAAATTCAACCATTTCGTCAACGACCCGAAGTACATCACCGACATCGCCGCGCGCTACCGGCTCAGCGCCGACCTGACGCTGACCGCCGGCGCCGACAACCTGTTCGACGTCCGTCCGGACAAGCTGCCCGCGCAGAACACCACCTATGGCGACGTGCTGCGCTACGACACCTATGCCTCGCAGATCGGCTTCAACGGCGCCTTCTACTACCTGCGCGCGGCCTACCGCTTCTAGAGGGCCAGGCGTGGCGCAACGAGAATTTTCCGCGACCAGCGGCGGCGTGTTGCTGGCGTCGGTGGTGGCGATCATGCTCGGGCCCACCGGCATCCTGCTGAACACCTTCAGTCTGTTCATCGCACCGATGAGCGCCGAGTACGCCTGGGACCGCGCCGAGGTGTCGTTGCTGGTGACGCTGTTCGGACTGGCGGTCGCCATCACTAGCCCGCTCAAGGGCTGGCTGATCGACCGTTGGGGCGCGCGGCGGACAATGCTCGGGCTGACCGCGGCCCTGTCGCTGCCGCTGCTCGGCCTGGCGGCGGTGAATGCCGTCTGGCAACTCTACGCGCTGTTCCTGCTGATCGGCCTGCTGGCGCCAGGCAACCTGCCTTACGGACGTATCCTCGGACTCTGGTTCCGCCACCGCCTGGGCGTGGCCTACGGCCTGCTCGGCCTGGGCTTCGGGGTGGGCGGGCCGCTGGGCCTGCTGGTCGGCCACCAGAGCCTCGAAGCGTGGGGCTGGCGCGGCGCTTTCCTGGTCTACGGCGTGCTCGAACTGGGCCTGGCGCTGCCGCTGCTGGCCTGGCTGTTCCGCGAGCCAGCGCCGGGCGCTGGCGTGGCCGCCGGCACGGCCGTAGCGGAAACCGCGCTGAGCGGATCGACGGCGCCCCAGGCCTGGCGCAGCGCCAGTTTCTGGCTGGTGCTGGGCAACCAGGTGCTGGCGGTGTTCGTGATGTCCGGGATCATGACCCATGGTGTGCCGATGCTGGTGGAGCGCGGTTTGTCCCGGGGCGAGGCGGGCACCGCGCTGTCGGCGTTGTGGGTCGGCATGATGCTGTCGCAGCCGCTGATGGGCTGGCTTCTCGACCGCGTGGCGACGCCGCGGGTGGCGTTGCCCTTCGCCCTGGCGGCGGTGCTCGGCATGGCCTGGTTCCTGGTGGGCGACACACCGAGCGGTCTATGGCTGGCGGTGTTCCTGGTCGGCCTGGGCGGAGGAGGGGAAAGCGGCACCACCAAGTACCTGTTGATGCGCTACTTCGGCCTGCGCAGCTTCGGTGTGATCTACGGTTCGATCCAGCCGTTCACCTTCGCCCTGTCGATCAGTCTCGGCGCTTACCTGCTGGGCTGGCTGTACGACCGCGCCGAAGGCTACGGGACGGCCGAATGGGTGCTGCTCGCGGCTTTTTCCCTGGCTGCGTGCAGCCTGTTCGCCTTTCGCCCCTATCCGCAGAAATTGCCCTGAGGGGAATCATGCCGGCTAGCGTTCGCCCTGGCGCCGCGCGGTCTTGCCGGCGAGGCGGGCCTGGCGATAGTCGTTGGCGCACTGTCCCGTCCAGCGGCGGAAGGCGTGGCGAAAACTGGAGGTATCCATGTAGCCCAGCCTCTCGGCGACTTCCTCGATGCGCAGTCGCTCGTCCCGCAGCAGTTGGCGCGCCCTGTCGTGGCGGACCAGGTCGAGCACTTCCCGGTAGTTGGTGCCCTCGTCGGCGAGCCGTCGGCGCAGCGTCCGCTCGGTGACCTTCAACTGCCGGGCGACCCAGGCGATGCTCGGGTAGCGGTCCTGCAGCACCTCCAGCAGTGCCACGATGCGTTGGCGGTAGCCGCCCATCTCGCGGGTGACGCGGGTGTTGAAAGCCTTGCTGCCGAGCGCCAGCGAGGCCTGGAACACGGCGGAGTTGGCAGTGGCGATCTCGGCCTCGAGCAATTCCTCGGGGAGGGTGAAGGTGATGCCTTCGCCGGCGAAATACACCGGCACCCGGAAATACTCCTCGTATGCCCGCACGTCGCCGTTCCTTTCCGGGAGGCGCAGGCGGACCAGTTCCAGATCGCCCAGCAGCAGGTCGCGGAACACCGCGTAGGCGGCCGACGCCAGGACGTTGGCGTGGTACAACCGGGCCGACTGCGGCCAGTCCGGCTTGTCCTGCAGGTCGATATCCACATCCACGGTGTCGCAACTGGAACGTCTCACCGCGATCCCGCGGATGTCCTTGCGGAACAGCAGCATGTTGGTCTTGATCAGTTGCAAGGCTTCGCCCACGGTGCCGGCACTCTGCAGCGCCAGCCCGGCGACGCCATAGTCGGAAAGGCGGTAGTGCTCCCCCAGGCTCAGGCCTTCCAGGGGGGAGCGCCCGTTCAGCACGATCCACTCGTAGAGCGCTTCGCTGGGCAGGCGCGGCTCGGCAGCCGAACCCTGGCGCATGTCCGGAGGCGTGATGCGTTGCACGGCGAGGTAGTTGTTGAGTGGTCGCCACTCGAAATCGTACTGGATGTTTTCGGACGGGCTCATCGGTTACCTCTTGCACGCGATGCTATCGCCCTGAAGGCGTCAGGGCTTCGTTATTCCATGCGGATGTCGTTTCGGTTGATTTTCGTACGCTGGGCTTCCGGCAATCACTACCTTGCGTAAGGGGTTGACAGGAGCGGGGTCTGCGTATAGCCGCGCCTCCGCGACGCCGTGCCGATCGGTCGTGCATGCTCGCCGTGGCCCGGCCGAACGCTGCCGTCCCGGCCACTCTCGCCGGGGTGGCTGCGCCTGGATGATCGTCGTGGGCGATGGTGGCGCGGGCCGATCGCCGTGAGCTTCAAGCGCCATCGCCGTTTGCCGGCGCTCGGGAGGCTGCTGGCCAAGGAAAACCGTAGCGCCGCGGCGGGCGGCTGCTAGCGGGGATTTCCGGCCACGCGTGCCGTGCCCGGGCCACGCTTGCCTTCCCGGCGCGCCGGACTTCCGGTGGCCTGGAGGACAGGAAAAGCGAGCGGCGAGGTGTCGGCGAGCAGGGTCAACTCGATCTTCTGATAGGGTCGGTGGGCTGTCCGGGGCGGCTAGGATGGACATTTTCATCGTCTCGGGCAGGCCTGTCGCGACCGCGCGAAGTCGCGACGGATGCCGCTGCTAAGGAGCAACGGATGACCGTTCTTATCCAGGGGGCCGGGATCGCCGGCCTGGCGCTGGCGCGCGAATTCACCAAGTCAGGCATCGACTGGCTGCTGGTCGAGCGGGCCAGCGAGATCAGGCCCATCGGTACCGGTATCACCCTGGCGAGCAATGCGTTGACGGCGTTGTCCAGCACCCTGGATCTCGACCGGCTGTTCCGCCGTGGCATGCCGTTGGCCGGCATCAACGTATACGCCCACGACGGTTCGATGCTGATGTCGATGCCTTCCAGTCTGGGTGGGAGTTCCCGCGGCGGCCTGGCGTTGCAGCGCCACGAGCTGCATGCGGCGCTACTGGAGGGGCTGGATGAGTCGCGCATTCGGGTCGGGGTCTCCATCGTGCAGATCCTCGACGGACTCGACCACGAACGCGTGACCCTGAGCGACGGCACTGTCCACGACTGTTCGCTGGTGGTCGGTGCGGATGGCATTCGTTCGAGCGTGCGACGTTATGTCTGGCCGGAGGCGACCTTGCGTCATTCCGGCGAAACCTGCTGGCGCCTGGTCGTTCCCCATCGGCTGGAGGACGCCGAGCTGGCGGGAGAGGTCTGGGGGCACGGCAAGCGCCTCGGCTTCATCCAGATCAGCCCGCGCGAGATGTATGTCTACGCGACCCTGAAGGTGCGCCGGGAGGAGCCCGAGGACGAGGAGGGCTTCGTCACCCCGCAACGGCTGGCCGCCCACTACGCGGACTTCGACGGCATCGGCGCGAGCATCGCCCGGCTCATACCGAGCGCCACCACGCTGGTGCACAACGACCTTGAGGAGTTGGCCGGCGCCTCCTGGTGCCGCGGACGGGTAGTGCTGATCGGTGACGCCGCACACGCCATGACGCCGAACCTGGGGCAGGGCGCGGCCATGGCCCTGGAGGACGCCTTCTTGCTGGCGCGCCTGTGGTGCCTGGCGCCGCGCGCCGAGACGCTGATCCTGTTCCAGCAGCAACGCGAGGCGCGGATCGAGTTCATCAGGAAGCAATCCTGGATCGTCGGCCGCCTTGGTCAATGGGAATCGCCTTGGAGCGTCTGGCTGAGGAATACCCTCGTTCGCCTGGTGCCGAATGCCAGTCGCAGGCGCCTCCACCAGCGTCTTTTCACCGGTGTCGGTGAGATGGCCGCGCAGTAGCCGCCGGTGCCAGTGGCGTCTTGGTCGCCTGTTTTCGACTTCGGCGATGGTCGCTATGGAGACGTCCCGGGCGACCAGGGCGCTTGCGCTTTACCAGGCCCGGCGTCGCTGGGCTCTCCACAGGTTCGCCGGTTTTTGCTGCGATCCGGTCTGCCGCTCGCAGGGGGCTGGCGGTATACTTCGCAGCGCCCGTTCGATGTCGTCGAATGATGTTTCCATGACGCTTGATTTATGACGCCTTTGCGCCAAGCTAGGTCATGGGATGGCTTTCTGTTAAGGTTGCCGAAATCTCCTGGGGGCCCGTGTGGGCGGTTGTCTGCTAATGCGCGACGAGGTGCAGCGTGATTAAGGTGCTGGTGGTCGACGACCACGATCTGGTACGCACCGGTATTACCCGCATGCTGGCCGACATCGAAGGCTTGCAAGTGGTCGGCCAGGCCGACTGCGGTGAAGACTGTCTGAAACTGGCCCGCGAGCTGAAGCCGGATGTCGTCCTGATGGACGTGAAGATGCCCGGTATCGGCGGCCTGGAGGCGACCCGCAAGCTGCTGCGCAGCCAGCCCGACATCAAGGTCGTGGTAGTCACCGTCTGCGAAGAGGATCCGTTCCCCACCCGCCTCATGCAGGCCGGCGCCGCCGGCTACATGACCAAGGGCGCGGGGCTGGAGGAAATGGTCCAGGCGATTCGCCAGGTCTTCGCCGGCCAGCGCTATATCAGCCCGCAGATCGCCCAGCAACTGGCGCTGAAGTCCTTCCAGCCGCAGCAGCACGATTCCCCCTTCGATTCGCTGTCCGAGCGCGAGATCCAGATCGCCCTGATGATCGCCAACTGCCACAAGGTGCAGAGCATCTCCGACAAGCTGTGCCTGTCGCCGAAGACCGTGAATACCTATCGCTACCGCATCTTCGAGAAGCTCTCGATCACCAGCGACGTGGAACTGGCGCTGCTCGCCGTCCGCCACGGCATGGTCGATGCCGCCAGCTAGATGAGCGCCGTTTTCGACGCGAGCGCTTTCCTCGCTACCTGCAGCAATCGTCCGGGCGTCTACCGCATGTTCGATGCGGACGCCAAGCTTCTCTACGTGGGCAAGGCGAAGAGCCTGAAGAAGCGCCTGGCCAGCTATTTCCGCAAGTCCGGCCTGGCGCCGAAGACCGCTGCGCTGGTGGCGCGCATCGCCCAGGTGGAAACCACCATCACCGCCAATGAAACCGAGGCGTTGCTGCTGGAGCAGACGCTGATCAAGGAGTGGCGGCCGCCCTACAACATCCTGCTGCGGGACGACAAGTCCTATCCCTTCGTGTTCCTCTCCAGCGAGGATGAGTATCCGCGGCTGTCCCTGCACCGCGGCGCGAAGAAGCGCAAGGGGCGTTACTTCGGTCCTTATCCGAGCGCGGGAGCGATCCGCGAGAGCCTCAACCTGCTGCAGAAGGCGTTTCTCGTCCGTCAGTGCGAGGACAGCTATTTCCGCAACCGTACGCGGCCCTGCCTGCAATACCAGATCAAGCGCTGCAAGGGGCCCTGCGTGGGACTGGTCAGTCCTGAGGAGTACGCCGAGGACGTGCGCCACTCGGTGATGTTCCTCGAAGGAAGGAGCAACGCGCTGGCCGACGAGCTGAACGTCGGCATGGAGCAGGCGGCGATGCGCCTGGACTTCGAGAAGGCGGCGGAGTTGCGCGACCAGGTGGCGATCCTGCGGCGGGTCCAGGACCAGCAGAGCATGGAAGGTGGCAACGGCGACGTCGACATCGTCGCCGCCATCGTCACCCCTGGCGGCGCTTGCGTACACCTGATCAGCGTACGCGGCGGGCGGGTGCTGGGCAGCAAGAACTTCTTCCCGCAGGTCGCGATCGAGGAGGAGGTGGGCGAAGTGCTGCTGGCGTTCCTTGGCCAGTACTATCTCAGCCACCAGGAGCGCGACCTGCCGGCGGAGTTGATCGTCAACGTGACGCACGAGGATTTCCCGGTGCTGGTTTCGGCGATCGCCGAAGCGCGAGGCCGCGAACTGGAGATCAGCTACCGGGTGCGTGGTACCCGCGCCCGCTGGCAGCAACTGGCGGTGACCAACGCCGAACAGGCTCTGGGCGCACGCCTGGCCAACCGCCAGCATGTGGCGGCACGCTTCGAAGCCCTTGCCGAGGCGCTCGACCTGGCGGAGCCGCCGCAACGCCTGGAGTGCTTCGATATCAGTCACTCCAGCGGCGAGGCCACCGTGGCTTCCTGCGTGGTGTTCGGCCCGGAAGGGCCGCTGAAGTCGGACTATCGCCGCTACAACATCGAAGGCGTCACGGCCGGCGACGACTACGCGGCCATGCACCAGGCGCTGACCCGCCGCTTCAGTCGCCTGAAGGACGGCGAGGGGAAGATGCCCGACATTCTCCTGGTGGATGGCGGCAAGGGGCAATTGGCCATGGCCCAGGAGGTGCTCCAGGAACTGGCGGTCGCCGGTCTGATCCTGCTCGGCGTGGCCAAGGGCGTGACCCGCAAGCCGGGGCTGGAAACCCTCTACCTGAACGATGCCTCCCACGAGTTCACCCTGCCGGCCGATTCGCCGGCGCTGCACCTGATCCAGCAGATACGTGACGAAGCGCACCGTTTCGCCATCACCGGCCACCGTGCGCGGCGCGGCAAGGCACGGCGGACGTCGACGCTGGAGGACGTCCCTGGCGTCGGCCCGAAACGTCGGCGCGACCTGCTCAAGTATTTCGGCGGGTTGCAGGAATTGTCGCGGGCGAGTATCGATGAACTGGCCAAAGCCCCCGGTATCAGTAAAAAGCTTGCCGAGCAGATTTATGCCGTCCTGCACAGCGAGTAGAATGCCGGCTCACCTCGCAGCCTAGATGGTCCGATGAATATCCCCAATCTGCTCACGTTACTGCGCGTCCTGCTCATTCCGATCTTCATTCTGCTGTTCTATCTGCCGACGTCCTGGAGCTACCTGACCGCCAGTGCCGTGTTCGCCCTGGCCGCCGCCACCGACTGGCTGGACGGCTACCTCGCCCGGCGCCTCGGCCAGAGCACGCCGTTCGGCGCCTTCCTCGACCCGGTCGCGGACAAGCTGATGGTGGCGGTTGCGCTGGTCCTGCTGGTGGAAGAGCACGCCAACCTGTGGCTGACCCTGCCGGCGGTGATCATCATCGGCCGCGAGATCGTGGTTTCCGCCTTGCGTGAGTGGATGGCCGAACTGGGGGCGAGGGCTCAGGTGGCGGTGTCCAACCTGGGCAAGTGGAAGACCGCGGCGCAGATGCTGGCGCTGGTCATTCTCCTGGCGAATCCGCCGCTGATGACCTTCTGGGTGATTCTCGGCTACGTGCTGCTGATCATCTCTGCGGCGCTGACCCTGTGGTCCATGGTGCACTACCTGCTGGCCGCGTGGCCGCATCTGTCGACCACCCCGAAAGAGAAATAAACTTTTTTGAATCAAGGAGTTGACACGGCGCCGCGATGCTATAGAATGGCGCCCGTCACCAAGACGATGCGGGAATAGCTCAGTTGGTAGAGCACGACCTTGCCAAGGTCGGGGTCGCGAGTTCGAGTCTCGTTTCCCGCTCCAGATATAGATCCACAGGCTTGCCTGTAGGTCATTGAAAAAAGGGCCTTAGGGCCCTTTTTTCGTTTCGGCGGGTTCCATCGGCCCGGCATCGGCCAGCATCTTCTAGTCCATTCTTTAGTGCATCAGTGCTGGGCGGCGGCTACAGATCGTCTATCCCTTGATCCGCGCAATAGAGCATTGAGCATGGTGCGTTGCCATTCGGCATTCGAAGGGCACCGGCAAGGTCCATATAGTCTTGGTCATCGATGGCCTTTCCCTGGCTGTTTCGCCCGAGGATGGCAAGAGCCGGCATTTCCCCTATCGCTGGAAGGACAAGCAAAAGGCGCTTGGTCGGGCAGCTATCCTGAAGTCGCTCTCAAAGATGCTCGCAGCCGATGCGTCGTGTCCGCGAATTGATCGCATGCGCTCGGCTCTTGCGAGCAACGGACACAGGAGTGCCGGGAAGCCCGGTGTGTGGAAGGGGCGCCTTCTCGAAGATACATCTACCGAGTCATCGGAATGCCCTGTCGCATCGACGACCCGGCATTGGGTCGGTTCCCGCGATTTGACCCGTTCATGCGGTCGATGAGTTACGCGCAGAGCGAGCCCCCTTATCTCTAGGTATTCAACTTAGGCGGAGCCGACGGGGAGGCGCTCATTCCGGAAGCTGGTGGGCATCGGCGTCGCCTCCGCAGTGTGGGCCGGGTTCGGTTCGCTTCGGCCGACCGGTTCTGCTGGGTTAGTTGTACTCCAGGATGTAGGTCAAAATGGAGTCAGCTTTACCCGCGGTGATTTTTCCGCCAGTGGCGACATAGCGAGCCGATCCCACAAAGCGGTACATCTCCGTCCCAGCACCGCTGGCCAGCCAGTCCAGGGGCAGGGCCTTGGCTTGGGTGAATGGCAATGCCGCTCCTTTACTGGACATCAACGAAATGCCGACTCCTTGGGCTACACCGGCTTCTCCTCTGCCTGTGAGGTTCAACAGGCCATCCTGGATCGAGTTTCCTTCAAAGTAGACCTTCACAGGAGGTTTGATGCTCGGATTGAGCCCTTCGCACACAACATCCAGTGAAAAGCCATGATCTGGCACAGCCCCTCTTTTGATGTCATACGCCGTTGGGCGCCCCATGTTGACATCAATGGTCGACTTTTGTGTGCTGCACGTGGTGAAGAAAGCGTTATGTTCAAGCGTTGCGCGAAGGTTATATCCCTCTATGGTGAATTCAGCCCTGGATGGATTTGTGTAGTTGGTATCGATGAAAAAATTGGTTGAGTAGTTAAAAGGGGTGATGTCTCCCTTTCCTACCCCCATTGCGGTTCGGATGAAATCAACTACGAGAACAGTGGGCATATAGCGCATGGTGCCGATGTTGCCCGTGGGGTAGGTGGCGGGAGCTGCTGTCGGTTCGGTCCAGTTATAGCGTGCTCGGTGTCCAATTCTGATACCGACCCCTGGCACTCCAGACTCATAGAGGCCATTTCCATCTATTGGAATGAGGGTCGTTTTGGGAGCTGTAAAACCGAATTGTCCGGGCTTTCCGTCACTTCCGCACCACGCCCAGCCACCTAGAGTTTCTCCTGAGCCGACTTGCACGGTCATTGTTCCCATCGATTTACCGATCGGTGCGTGCTTCAAGGTGAAAACGGATTGGAGGCTCTGTATCGGCAGGGGGGTCTTGGTAGGTAGTTCAGGCTTGCCGCAATAGGCCACCGAGGAGAGCGACCAAAGGCATCCAGCGGTCGATATACCAATGCAGAAGAGTAGCTTGACGTGTGCGGGGGCTGGCTTTTTCACGGGAACCCTTGAACTCGTAGGTTGATTTGCTCACGCTGATTATTCCATCCCTGGTCTTTCAACTGAGACAGGACCGGTCCGGGGGGCTTGTATGAAATTTCTTAACTTTCTGATTGGAAGTAATGCTGGAATCTGATCCTCTCAACCAGCCATAACACTTGAGGTTGCGCAGGTCTCTGGCGGGAATGCTTGCCAGGCGTAGTGCCTCGCATCCTGTCGGCGGATTCATCGCAAGGCGGTCTTCCTGCGATGCTATGGGGCAGGAGCTGCGGCCGCAGGATGAAGCGTTCGTGGAGCGGCTTCGGGAAAAGCCGTGGCGCGGAAGGCTGGGAAAGGAACTCATGGGAAGGGCCACGCAATGGCTGCCTGGCGTTCCTCGACTGTGCCTGCCTGTCCTGTCTCGAAGACTAGTCCTTAATTCACTCCATCGATCCGAGGTGAGTGCAAGGCTCTCCTTTGGAGTCAGTATCATGGAGGCTCGTTTCCCGCTCCAGGATATCGATATGCAGATTTCACCAAGTTCTGCAGAACCTCGAAAAGGATCGAGAGGCCCTTTTTTCGTATCAGCGTAAAAACACCGGCAGCCGCTCGTTTCCGCCACGGCTGTCTGGGAAAAATACCCGTTCACCTGCTAACATGGCGACATCGGTGCCGATGTGTCCGCAGGCTCTGGGGCGCGGATGCCATGCCCTCTATCCGGCCGGAGAACTTTGCCATCGAAGACTCGACATGCTGACAAGGTCGTTGCTGTCCGCGGTCTTTTGCCTGTTGCCGATCATCCTGCAGCCGCTGCCCGTCGCGGCCGAATCCATCCTGCTCGATGGTCGTATGACGACAACGACGCGCCCCTGGCTCGACAAACGAGCCAGGCAGTGGCTGGATGCCCGGGCGCCGCTGACGATAGGCGTGGTTTCTCCCGACTATCCGCCGCTATCCATCTTCTATGCAGGTTCCTACAAGGGCTTCACGGCCGATTACCTGGCCCTGGTGTTCGAGCGGCCGTTGCGCGTCAGGGACTTTCCGTCGCGGCAGGCGGCAATCGCTGCGTTGTCGCGGGGAGAGATCGATCTGCTCGGTGTCGGTAGCGAGGTCGAGGCCCGGCAACACGGATTGCTGGCATCCGCTGCGTATCTTTCCGACCGGCCGGTACTGGTGTCTTCCAGCGGCGCCCCGTTCGATTCGCAGGCGGAGTCCTGGCTGGCCACGGTCAAGGGTTATCTTCCCGCCGAACGTATCAAGGCCGCCTATCCGCACAGCAAGGTCATCTGGTTCGACTCGCCGCAGCTTGCCCTGGAAGCGCTGAGCATGGGGGACGTCGATGGCGTGCTGGGTGACGCCGTCTCTGCGCACTATCTCATCCAGACCCATTACCTGCTGAACTTGCGTATCGAGAACTTCGCGCCCATCGACAGCCAGGGTTTCCGTTTCCTGCTCCGGCCGGGGGATGAGCCTCTGCTCGCGGTCCTCGATCGAGCCCTGCCGCGTATCAATGGGCGCTACGGCGACGAACTGTTGCGCAGTTGGAGCGCCGGGCGGCGCCTGCGTTTCGACGAGCCCAGGGTGACGCTTGCGCCGGCGGAACAGCGTTGGCTCTCCACGCATCCGGTCGTGCCGGTGGTGATCAACCATTCCCTTGGCGCGCTCGGGCAACTGGATAGCGAGGGGCGGCTGAGCGGTATCGGGCGTGACTATCTGGACCTGATCGGCAAGCGCAGCGGCCTGCAGTTTTCCTTCAGCGGAGCCCGAAACTTCGTCGAGGCGAAACGTCGACTGGATGTGGGCGAGGCGTTGGTTACGCCGACCATGCCCTCGACGGAGCGTCTCGATTCCGGCCTCGAGGTCCTGACTCCCTACCTGCGTAGCACCACGGTGCTGATGAGCGCCAGCCGGGGCGGCCGGGGCGAACGGCTGGAGCGTGTCCATGGCCTCGCGGATCTCGACGGCAAGCGATTGGCCACGACGGTTGGCTATTTCCTCAACGACACCATTCGGCGCGATCACCCTGAGATCAAGCTCCAGGTCTATCCGACCTTTCTCGCCGCGATGCAAAGCGTCGATGCCGGACAGAGCGAGGCTTCTATCAGCAGCGATTATACCGGTCGCTATCTGTCCGCCCAGCATTTCGACAACCGGATCCAGGTCGTCGGTATCCTCGATGATCTCTCCATTCCGATCAGCATCGGTGTGGCGAGGAACCAGCCCGAGCTGCAGGGCATCCTGGAGAAGGCGCAGCTGGCGATCGCTCCGGAAGAAGTGGCGGAAATCCTCCACCGCTGGGAGCCTCGCTTCGCCAAGGGAGGGACGGACTTCTGGCGCGATCACCGGAGCAAGATTCTGCAGATCGGCGGATTGTTCGGCGTACTGATTTCCATCTCTCTCATCTGGGGTTTCTACCTGATGCGCCAGGTGCGCAAGACCCGCCAGGCAGAAGAGCAAGCCGACGCTGCCAACCGTGCCAAGAGCGTGTTTCTTTCGACGATGAGTCACGAGATCCGCACGCCATTGAACGCGGTCATCGGCTTGCAGGAGCTGGTGCTGAAAAAGGGCGAGAAGGGCGTGTTGGATCTCGATTCGCTGAGCATCGCCCAGGAAGCTGCCCAGGGGTTGCTGCTTCTGCTGGGCAATATTCTCGATTTGTCGCGGATCGAATCCGGTCGGTTCGATTCCGCTCCCGAACCAGTGCTTCCTGGCGAGTTGATCAGAGGGATCCTGCCGCTGGTTGGCGGGCTGACGCGGCAGAAGAATCTTTCCCTGGCACTGGAACTCGACGGGGATCTCGAGCAGTGGGTGCTGGTGGATCCCCTGCATTTCAAGCAGGTGTTGTTCAACTTGCTGGGCAACGCCATCAAGTTCACCGAGCGCGGTGGGGTAACGGTGCGGGCGGTGGGGCGGCGCGAGGCGGAGAGGCTTCATTTGCTGCTCGAGGTAAGCGACACCGGCCTCGGTATTTCGGAGGAGGACCAGGCCAGGCTGTTCCGGCCATTCTCGCAGGTCGGCTCGCCTGCGCTTGGCCAGGCGTCCGGCAGCGGCCTGGGGTTGTACATCAGCCGACGCCTGGTACACCTGATGGGCGGCCAGATCAGCCTGCGCAGCGAGCTGGGCAACGGCTCCTGCTTCTCGGTCGAGTTCGATCTTCCGCTGACCGAACCTCCGCCCAGCGAGTCGAGCGAAGCGCGTTCCGGAGTTGCCGAGGTCGAGGAGCGGAAAGAGGCAAGGGCGCTCTCGATATTGCTTGCGGAAGACCATCCGTTCAATCGGCTGACCCTGACCATGCAATTGGAAAGCCTTGGGCACCGGGTGACCTCCACGGAAGATGGCGAGGAAGCATTCGAACGTTGGCAGGGCGAAGACTTCGACGTCGTGATTACCGACGGCATGATGCCGCGGATGGATGGCTACGAGCTGGCGCGACGGATCCGCTCGCAAGAAGCCCTTGGCGGTCGGCGTCGCTGCTTGGTGATAGCGCTTACCGCCAGCGCCGAGAAGGATGCGCTGGAGCGTTGCCTGGCTGCCGGCATGGACCGGGTCCTGTTCAAGCCGACTACGCTCGATGAGCTCGCTCGGGCGCTGAACGGGGGAGAGCCGCTCATGCCTACGAGCGTCGATTCGCAATGAAAGTGCCCGACTGGTTGCCGTTTTGCGTGCCGCGAGCGGATGTATCGGGTAATCTCTCGCAGAAATGAACCAGCACTAGTGAAGCGAACGATGGGTTTTGAACAACTTGCCGAGCTGAGAGACCGTCTGCGCGCACAGGCGGCGCAGGCGAAACCGGCTCAAACCAAAAGCTCCGCGGGACGCGCGAAGAAACGTGAAGCCGTCGAGCCGGGAGTCGAGGCTATCTGGAGGCTGCAACGGCATTTCCCGCTGGCGTTTCCGAAAAGCCCCGCGGCCAAGGTTCCGCTCAAGCAGGGCATCCTCCAGGATGCGCAGCAGCACCTCGAGCTACTGGGAATCACCGCCGAACAACTGAAACAGGCCATCGCCACCTGGTGCCAGGGCAGCCGCTACTGGAGTTGCATGGTGGAAGATGCGCCGCGGCTGGATCTGCAAGGCCAGGTTGCCGGCAAGGTAACCGCCGAGCAGGCGGTGTATGCGCGGCGGCAGGCGTCTCGCCGGCAGCGCGAGCAGATGCGCGAGAAGCGCGCCAAGCGTGCCCAGGCAGGTAGCGAAGCGCCGGCCGCCACGGAGGCGCCAACGCCTGAAGCGCCCGCAACCGAAGCGAGTCCCGAGGCGAACTGATCGCCGGGGCAGGGCGCGTCGGATCCTGGCGCGCTCCTCGGTTGCCGGTCGCCGCGGGGCCCATTTCGCGGACGTCTGGGCCCGTTTCTCCCGGCTTGTGCTACGCAATAGCCTGATCTGCAAAGTTTTTTTCGTAGAGCGCTTGCCAAGCCCGGCGAATCCGTCCATAATTGCGTCCATTCCAGCGATGGGTGAGCTAAAAATCTTTTGAAATCAAAGGGTTATAAGTTCAAAATCGCACCAGGAAAGAGATTTCAGCGATATGCCAAACGCATGTCGCTTCGCTCAAAGGCTGAGTAGCAGAGTGGTTATGCACCGGATTGCAAATCCGTGAACGCCGGTTCGATTCCGACCTCAGCCTCCAACAGGAAAGCCCCGTAGCTCAGTGAGTTACGGGGCTTTTTTCTTTCCTGTCCGGTATTGCTGAAGCAAGTTCCTTGGGGTGTCCCCATAACGCTTTCATACTTTTACGGCCTCGCAACCGCCTCCCTCTCCCGATAAGCCGCTCCGTAATTACTACTTTCCCGGAGTGTCCGAGGAGTACCCCAGCACCTGTCACGTTTTCGGCCGTTGCCTGCAATTCGGCCCCGTGCGCGGCTTTTATCTGGACGCAAGATCCGGTCTGGGTCGGTCATCGGCTGGTCGTCATCGAACATGACCAGCCGAGCCGGTCTGTCCCGCCGCCTGCCTTCCGGGCCTTTATCGATCAACCGTTGTGGCGACCGCGAGCGGAAGGCGCTTGGCGGAGGGCCCGTTTCATCTTGCCTTGCGTTTCAAGGAAACCGGCAGGCCCCAGGTCAGGTCTTCCATGCCTGCTTCGCCGAGTATCTCGGTTTTCATCGGCTGGATCCGCGCGAGCACCTGGCGGCCCGTTTCATCAAGCCTTGGCTGCTCGCGATCGATGAACCTTTTCGTCAGCTCCATGGGCGCTGGCCTCATGAAGACCTGGAGATCCTGCAAGGCGCACTTGATGTTTTGCGTGTCCACGGCCTTGCAGGTCTTCCTGTCATAGCTCACGGCCGGGGTCTTCAAGTGGAACCGATCGCTGAGCAGGATCTGCCCAGGCTGAATGGTGAAGGACAGCGGGGCATAGGCGTCGGGTATCTGCGCTTGCAGCTTGATGGAGGGGACATCCTCGATCTTCGTGCCTTCGGCCCAACCGGCATCCGAGACCATTTCCCGCTGGCTGTATTGCTGCTCGGTCCAGCCCACGCATTGGCCGGAGGCCATGTGCACGGCGCTGCAGACATTCTGTGTGTAGGTTTTGTCTGCATAGGAGGCGTCGCGCCAGTAGTTCTCCTTCACGAACCGGCGATACAGCACGGCGGACAGGTTCACCGAACCAAGTGGGCTGGCAGCCGGCTGCCCCTTTGGCGCCTTGATCTGGGCAAGGGTGCTGTCGATCTTGTAGTCGATCCCTCCGGACAGCAGGTAGGTTCCCGGCGGGACGATGTTGACCTCGAGGAAGTCCCACAGATAGACGGCTTCCTTGATCTTCTCCAGGTCGTTGTTGGCAAAGGCCTGCATGTAGGCGATCCCGGGCACGTCCTTGTTCTTGAATATGACCCGATGCGAGTAGCTGGAGAGGTCCGTCACGCTCTTGTTGGGCATGAGCGCCGGTACCAGCACCACGGACATGCCTTCGCGGGTAGCCTCATCGATCATGTTCAGGAGCTGGTTGGTGGGGTTCTGCTGGGAGCCGCCGAGTCCGGCGTTGCCTAGGGAGGCGCAGGCTGATAACAGGCTTGCCGGGAGCAGAATCGCGAAGGGGCTCAGGCGCCGAGCGATGGTTTTCATGAGATATCCTTATCTATATGGGCCAATGACTTAAGGCGAGTGCGGGAAGAATCCTAATCTACTCCTTGCGGATCCCCAAGGAGAGTTCGTCCCGCGCGTAGGAAGGAGCGTTTGAGTCGAGCGCGTCACAGCCTGTTGCTGCAATCATGGGTACTCACATGCGTGCGAATGCTGGCGAGCCAGTGCGTACCGCGTTCGTGATGGCTCGCTGCGGGTAGAGTTCGTGCCGGTCATCGAGGGCTGGCGCGTGGGGGCGCAATGAAGACGCGCATCCCGGCTCTTCTGGCGATTCGTGAGTGCGGATCAAATCTGTTTTACCGCAGTACGACTTTTTCCGTTTCCTGCGCCTATCTAACCTGCCGCTCTCTTCAACCCGGGATCGGCAGGCATCTCCGCTGCGGTTCCAGCATGTACGGAACACCATGAAAAACATTCTCCTGCTCAACGGCGGAAAGCGTTTCGCTCATTCCGACGGTCGCCTCAACCAGGCCCTGCACGAAACCGCCCTGGCCCATCTGGACCGCCGTGGCTTCGACCTGCGCCAGACCTTCATCGACGGCGGTTATGACATCCCGGCGGAGGTGGACAAGTTCCTCTGGGCCGACGTGGTGATCTACCAGATGCCCGGCTGGTGGATGGGCGCGCCATGGACAGTGAAGCGCTACATCGACGAAGTCTTCACGGCCGGTCATGGCAGCCTCTATGCCAACGACGGCCGTACCCGCTCCGACAGCACGCAGAAATATGGCAGCGGCGGTCTGGTGCAGGGCAAGCGCTACATGATCTCGGCGACCTGGAATGCACCACGGCAGGCGTTCGACGATCCGAGCGACTTCTTCGAAGGGAAAGGCGTGGATGCGGTGTACTTCCCCTTCCACAAGGCCAACCAGTTCCTCGGCATGTCCGGCCTGCCGACGTTCCTCGCGGTGGATGTGATGAAGCGCCCGGACGTCCCGGCTGCCGTCGCTGCCTACCAGGCGCACCTGGACAGGGTGTTCGGGCGCGCCGGCTGAGTTCGACGGCGGGCCTCGTGTCGCTTCGCTGGATGGAGTGCGGATCGAAATCCAGTCTCTCGGGACGAGGCCTAACGGTCACGGATCCGCTATCCGGGCTTTTGTCGGCCACGACCCGCGAGTGATCCGAAATTCGATTTTTCCATCGATCCGTCGAATTAGATTTCATCGGGGACGGGGAGGAAAGGATGCTTTGCACGAATATTCGAATGGGCGCATCGTAAAATGAGCGCGCTTCGACCGCGTCGAAGCCACCCCCGACAACGTTGCCGGCAGGTCGCTCATCGACTTCCGACGCCTGCCGCCGAATTCAGGAGATTCACATGTGTCCTTGCCCTCACTCCCAGGCCCAGGGAGAAACGGACGGAGAGGCTGAGTGGCATAACGCCGCCCTGGACTTCACCCATGCGATGAGCTACGGCGATTACCTGAAGCTGGACAAGGTCCTGGACGCCCAGTTCCCGCTTTCGCCCGACCACAACGAAATGCTGTTCATCATCCAGCACCAGACCTCGGAGCTATGGATGAAGCTGATGCTCCACGAACTGCGGGCCGCCCGGGAGCACGTCAAGTCAGGCAAGCTCGGTCCGGCGCTGAAAATGCTCGCCAGGGTCTCGCGGATCTTCGACCAGCTGGTACACGCCTGGGCGGTGCTGGCCACCATGACGCCGACCGAGTACAACACCATCCGCCCATACCTGGGCCAGTCTTCCGGTTTCCAGTCCTACCAGTACCGCGAGATCGAATTCATCCTCGGCAACAAGAACGCCACCCTGCTCAAGCCCCATGCTCACCGCGCCGAGCTGCTGGCAGCCTTGGAGCAGGCCCTGCATACGCCGTCGCTATACGACGAAGCGATCCGCCTGATGGCCGCCCAGGGGCTGCCGGTAAGCCAGGAGCGGCTCGTCCGGGACGCGGCGGCCGGCACCTGTTACGAGGCCTCGGTGGAGGCGGCGTGGCGACAGGTCTACCAGGCGCCGGAGCGCTACTGGGACCTGTATCAGTTGGCGGAAAAACTGATCGACCTGGAGGATTCGTTCCGCCAGTGGCGCTTCCGTCACGTGACCACGGTGGAGCGCATCATCGGTTTCAAACCCGGCACGGGCGGAACCGAGGGAGTGGGGTATCTGCGCAGCATGCTCGATACCATCCTCTTCCCCGAACTGTGGCGGCTCCGTTCCAACCTGTAGTACCGGATGAGGCGCAGCATCCGCCTGCGCCTCAGTCGTTGCCGGCGCCTCCCGCCGCCCACTCTTGCCGCAAAAGCCCCATGAGAACGACATTCCAGCGTTCCCGGCCGACCCGGGTGGCGGAGCGGCGCAAGCCTTCTTCGCGGAACCCCGCGCGTCGATAGAGATGACGGGCGGCAGCGTTCCAGTCGTACACGTTCAATTCAACGCGCTCGATGTCGGCGTCGGCGAAAGCCTCGGCGAGCAGCGCCTCCAGCATCGGTAGCCCCAGGCCCTGGCCGCGTGCGTTTGGCGCCAGGGCTATGCGAGCCAGGCGGACGACGCCGTTGCGGCGGTCGAACAGCAACTGGCAATGGCCGATGACCTGGCCATCCAGGCAAGCGCTCCAGAGCAGGCGCAGCGGCGGTTGTCGGCGGCTTTCCGCGAGGTCTTCATGCATCTGCTCGAGGCTCAGCGGATGCCGCAGGGCGGGGCCGGCCCATTGCACCAGCTCCTTTTCCGTGGCGAACCAGCGTTGCAGGGTGGGGAAGTGTTCCAGCTGGAACGGGACGAGTTGCAGGTCCGGGACGGAACCCGTGCCGGGTGTGGGCATGCGGAGTGCCTCGCTCAGGTCATCGGGGGGAGCCGGCGTTTAACCGGGGACTTCTTGACGATGGCGGTGTTGGTTTCCGCGTAGCCGTTGATCCTGTCCAGCAGCGTGTCGAGCTGTTCCATCGAACGGACCTGGAGGCGGGCGATGAAGCAGTCGTCACCGGTGACCTTGTCGCACTCGGTGAACTCGGCGATGTCCTGGATCTGTCGCTCGACCTCGTGCAGCTTGCCGGGCAGGGGGCGGATGCGCACGATCGCCTGGAACTGGTAGCCGAAACAGCGGGGGTCGACATCCAGGGTGTAGCCGCGGATCACGCCGCGTTCTTCCAGTTTGCGCAGGCGTTCGGCGACGCTCGGGGCCGATAGTCCGCTGACCTGGGCGAGGGCCTTGAGGGACAGTCGCGAGTCAGCCATGAGGGCGTTGATCAGGCGTTGGTCGATGTCGTCGGTCATGTCGGCCTCGAAAGTTTTTTTTCAAAATAGCCCTGATAAAAAAGGTCGTCACGGGTTTTTGCCTGAGTAATGCGATGGAGGGCTGGAAGACGGCTTTGGATAATCATAGGCCTGTCTTGCGGGAGAGCGCTCATGAACGATCCGATCCGTCGCGGTATGCTGGAAATGACTTCGGCCATGCTGATCTGCGGCACCATTGGCTGGCTGGTGCTGCTCTCCGGGCAGCCTGTGCTGGACGTGGTGTTCTGGCGCTGCGTATTCGGTTTCGCCGCCCTGCTGGTCGCCTGTGCCGCGCTGGGCTTCCTGCGCCGCGGCAGCCTGGGGCGCGAGGCGTTCCTGCTGGCGCTCCTCAGCGGGGTGTTCATCGTCGGCAACTGGGTGTTGCTGTTCGCATCCTACTCACGGGCTTCGATCGCCATCGGTACCGCGGTCTACAACGTCCAGCCGTTCATGCTGGTGGGGCTAGGCGCGGCGTTTCTCGGCGAGAAGGTCACGGCGCGCAAGCTGGGCTGGCTGGGGCTTTCGTTCGCCGGCATGCTGGCGATCGTCAGCGCCCACGGCGACAGCGACGCCCCGCGCGGGGACTACCTGTTCGGTATCCTCCTGGCGCTCGCTGCCGCGCTGCTGTATGCCTTTGCCGCGCTGATCGTGAAGCGCCTGCAAGGCACGCCGCCGCATCTTATCGCGTTGATCCAGGTGGGCACCGGCGTGCTGATGCTCGCACCGCTGGCGAACCTTGCCGAACTGCCCCGGGGCGTTGCTCCCTGGGCCAGCCTGGCGACCCTGGGAATCGTCCATACCGGGCTGATGTACGTGCTGCTCTACGGCGCCATTCAGAAATTGCCGACGGCGCTGACCGGTGCGTTGTCCTTCATCTATCCGGTCGCGGCGATCCTGGTGGACTGGCTGGTCTTCGAACATCGCCTGAGCCTGGCGCAGTGGCTTGGCGTGGCCGCCATCCTGCTTGCCGCGGCGGGCATGCAGCAGGGTTGGAGCGTGCGCCTGCCGGGGCCGGCAGTGCGGCGCGGCTGAGGCGGCGGGGAAAAGAAAAAGCCCCGCGACGGGGGCGGGGCTTTTCTACAGCGATCTCGGCCGATCAGTTGCCGAAGACCTTGAAGCGTTCGCTTTCGGCGATGAAGGCTTTCTCGCCCGCCGGGGCGGCGATGGCGCCGAAAGGCATCTGTGCGCGCAGCTTCCAGCTTTCCGGCAGGTTCCAGGTCTTGTGGGTCTGGGCATCTACCAACGGGTTGTAGTGCTGCAGGCTGGCGCCGACCTTGTGCTCGGCGAGGACGGTCCAGACCGCGAACTGAGCCATGCCGCTGGCCTGCTCCGACCACACCGGGAAGTTATCGGCGTAGAGGGCGAACTGCTCCTGAAGCTGGCGCACTACCGTCTGGTCTTCGAAGAACAGTACGGTGCCGGCACCGGCAGCGAAGGAGTTGAGCTTGGTTTCGGTGGCGGCGAAGGCGTCGGCGGGAACGATCTTCTTCAACTCGTCCTTGGCGATGTTCCAGAACTGCTCGTGCTCGGCGCCGAACAGCACGACCACCCGCGAGGTCTGCGAGTTGAATGCGGAAGGGCTGTGCGAGACGGCCTCCTTGACCAGTTCGACGACTTTCTCCTGGGAGATAGGCAGTTGCTTGTCCAGGGCGTAGATGGTGCGGCGGTTCTTGATGGAGGAGAGGAATGCGTCAGACATCGTGAGGCTCCTTGTTTGGAAGTTGGATTCGATATTAGCGACGGCCTCGATGAGATCAATGGGAAATAACCGGTGATTCCTATCGACTGATGCGATGGATGTCCTGTTTCCCCAGGAAAGCCGGGTATCAGCAGTCCAGCGAGGCCGACAGCGAGGGATGGCGAGTACGGATGAAATCGGAATATCGAGAAAGTCGATGGGCATAAACCCGCGAGGACCTGACCGTTGATTCAGGTCAAGCAGGGTGGAGGCCAGGGAGGCGGCCAACCTTTAGTGATGGTGACCCGGCGGCCCGGCTCGGTGATGGTTCGATTGTAGGATTGTCGGACAAAAACTGGAGCGCACGATGTTTGAAAATTTCTCTCCCACCACCATGCTGGCCATCAAGAAGTACGCCTATTGGCTCTGGCTGCTGCTGGCGTTGTCCATGCCGTTCAACTACTGGATGGCCCAGGACAGCGCGCATCCGGCCTTCTGGGCATTTTCCCTGGTGATTGCGGTATTCGGCATCGGGCCATTGCTGGACATGCTGTTCGGCCGTGACCCGGCCAACCCAGACGAGGAAACCCAGACGCCGCAGTTGCTCGGCCAGGACTACTACGTATTGCTGACCCTGGCCACGGTGCCGGTGCTCATCGGCACGCTGGTCTGGGCCGCTGGCGTGTTCGTCGCTTTCCAGGAATGGGGCTGGCTCGGCCGGTTGGGCTGGATCCTCTCGATGGGCACGGTGATGGGAGCGGTGGGGATCGTCGTCGCCCATGAGCTGATCCACAAGGACTCGGCGTTGGAGCAGGCTGCCGGTGGCATCCTGCTGGCCGCCGTGTGCTACGCGGGGTTCAAGGTCGAGCATGTGCGCGGCCACCATGTGCATGTGTCCACCCCGGAGGACGCTTCGTCGGCGCGTTTCGGCCAGTCGGTCTACCAGTTCCTGCCGCATGCCTACAAGTACAACTTCCTCAACGCCTGGCGCCTCGAAGCGGTGCGGCTGCGCAAGAAGGGCCTGCCGGTGTTCGGCTGGCAGAACGAACTGATCTGGTGGTACCTGCTGAGCCTGGCGTTGCTGGTCGGTTTCGGTTGGGCGTTCGGCTGGCTGGGGATGGTTTTCTTCCTTGGCCAGGCGTTCGTCGCGGTGACCCTGCTGGAAATCATCAACTACGTCGAGCACTACGGCTTGCATCGGCGGAAGGGCGAGGACGGGCGCTACGAGCGGACCAACCATACCCACTCCTGGAACAGCAACTTCGTCTTCACCAACCTGGTCCTGTTCCATCTGCAACGGCATTCCGACCATCATGCCTTCGCCAAACGCCCCTACCAGGCCCTCCGCCATTATGACGATAGCCCGCAGATGCCCAGCGGTTACGCCGGGATGGTGGTGCTGGCGCTGATCCCGCCGCTGTGGCGGGCGGTCATGGATCCCAAGGTACGGGCCTACTATGCGGGCGAAGAGTTCCAGTTGACGGCCGAACAGAGCGAGCGGCCGGCGGCCTCCTGAGCATCGCCGATGCCTCCCGCTCCGTGCCCGGATAGCTCTTCGTTCGGGTAATTCCGCCTTGCCGGGGGTTGGCTATCCTTAGCGATATCTCGCATGGAAAGGAGCCCAGGGATGAACATTCGGCAGAGGATCCTCGCTTCGGGCGCCATCGGCATCGTGGCTGTGGTGCTGCTCGGCGGGGTCGGCTTCTGGGGGCAATTGCGGTTGGGCAAGGCGCTGACGGAGAACGAGCTGAGCGTCAATGCGCTGCGCAACCACATGGAAGGCGACATGATGCACGACGCCTTGCGCGCCGACGTCCTGGCGGCGTTCGTGGTCCAGCCCGGCGACGGCGCGGCGGCCGAGCAGGTCCGCGAGGACCTGCAGGAGCACAGTCAGTGGTTTCGCAAGGTAGTCGAGCAGAACCAGGGGCTGCCTCTCAACGACGCCATCCACCAGGCGCTGGTCGAGTTGCGGCCCGACCTGGAAGCCTACATCGGCGCCGCCGAGAGCATCGTCGGCAAGGCGTTGCTCGATCCCGTGGCGGCGCGGGCCGAGCTGCCGCAGTTCGTCCAGGCCTTCAAGGATCTGGAAGGGCGCAACGAAGCGCTCAGCAGCCTGATCGAGAAACACGTCGAGCAGACCAACCGGGCGCGCGAAGACAGCATGCGCTATTCCGCCTGGATGCTCGCGGGCGGCATCCTGGTCGCCTGCCTGGTCCTCGGACAGCTCTGTCGCCAGTTGCTGCGCGCCGTCCTGCAGCCGCTGCGCAAACTGGTCTCATCGGCCCGGGTGATCGCCCAGGGCAACCTGCAGGAGCCGATCGGCGTCGACAGCAATGACGAGGCCGGCCAGTTGCAGCGGGCGTTGGGCGAGATGCAGGAGAACCTGCGGCAGATGATCACCATCATCCGCCAGGAAAGCGAAGAGCTCCACGACACCTCCCAGTCCATCGGCCAGACCTCGCAGTCGATCGTCCACGGCGCCAGCCAACAGGCCGACAGCGCCACCAGCATGGCTGCGAGCATGGAAGAGATGATCACCAATATCTCGCAGATTTCCGACCACGCCGACAACGCCAGGGTGATCTCGGCCAAGTCCGAGGAGCTGGCCAGCAGTGGCGGGCAGGTGATCCTCAACGTGGTGGAGGGGATGAGCCGCATCGCCGACGTGGTCAACCAGTCCTCCACCAGCATCACCGCTCTCGGCCAGTCGTCGGACGAGATCCATTCGATCATCCAGGTGATCAAGGGGATCGCCGAGCAGACCAACCTGCTGGCATTGAACGCCGCCATCGAGGCGGCGCGGGCCGGAGAGGCCGGGCGCGGTTTCGCCGTGGTCGCCGACGAGGTGCGCGGGCTGGCGGCGCGGACCACCCAGTCGACCCAGGAGATCACCGCGATGATCGAGCGCATCCGCGCCAGCACGGGGCAGGCGATCAACAGCATGGAGGCCGGCGTGAGCCGGGTCAACGAGGGGGTGTCGTTCGCCCGCCAGGCAGGGGTGTCGATCAACGAGATCCTCGATGGAACCCGTCATGCTGCGTCGGTGGTCGACGAAATTTCCCAGACCATCCGCGAACAGTCGCGCGCCAGCGATGAAATCGCCCAGCGCGTGGAGCTCATCGCCCAGCGTTCGCAGCAGAACACCCAGGCGATGCACGAGATGGCCGCCACCGCCAGGCGCCTGAACGAGGTTGCGGCGACCATGCGCTCGTCGGTGGAGCGCTTCAAGATCTGACGGGGGCCGCCTAGGTCGTCGACTCCGGGAGGCGCACGAACAGCGTGTAGCGTGCGCCTTCGATCGCTTCGAAGGCGATCAGCTTCTCGATCAGCGCCAGGTTCAGGACCTTGCCCGCGTTGAGCAGCAGCATGCCGTTGTTGGCGGTGAGGTTGCGCGCCAGCACCATGCCCGGAACCAGGTCGCGGGTGCCATGGGCACGGACTTGCGGATCGGCCAGGGTGACGTCGGCAAGGGTCGTCGCGCAGACCTGGATGAACGGTTCGATCAGCTCGGGGTCGTACAGCCGGCCGGCGTACTTGCGGATGTAGATCAGCGCTTCGTCGCGATTCATGCGCCGTTCGAGGATCAGCCCACGCTGCAACTCGACGAAATCCACCGCCAGCTTCAAGAGGCGCGAGCCCAGGGGGATGGACTCGCCCTTGAGGTGGTCCGGATAGCCGCTGCCGTCCCAGTGCTCCTGGTGATGGCGAATCAGGCGGGCGGCGTCCTGCATCGGCTCCAGCGACATCAGCAGCGACTCGCTGAGTTCCGGGTAGCCGCGGAAACGATCGCGGTCGTGGTGATAGAGCAGGTCCGAGGGCGAGCGGAGCAGGGTGTCGTTCCAGCTCAGCTTGCCGATGTTGTAGAGCGCCGCGGCCATCGCCAGGTCGCGACCATCCGATTCGTCGACGAGACCGCTGGCACAGCAGGCGCGGACCAGTTCGATGATCTGCTGGTTGGTCTGCTTGTCCTTGGGCAGGCGCTGGTTGACCAGCAGCGAGAAGACCTCGGTGCCGACCACGTAGCTACGCTTTAGCTCCTCATAGGCGAGGTCGAGCATGTCGGCGGTCTGCTGCAGTTCGGCGGTGCGCGCCTGAACGCGCTTTTCCAGCGTGGCGTTGAGTTGCTGGAGGCGGTCGTTCTGCTCCTGGGTAAGTCGCTCCAGGCGCCGCCGCTCGCGCTCGGAATACAGGTATTCGAGCGACTGGCGCAGGGTCAGCAGCAACTCGTCGTCGTTCCACGGCTTGCTCAGGTAATGGTGGATGCGCCCTTCGTTGATGGCCTTGGCGATGGTCGGCAGGTCGGCATGGCCGGTGAGCAGGATGCGAATGGTTTCCGGGAAGCGGCGATG
Source organism: Pseudomonas sp. HMSC067G02 (assembly GCF_001813485.1). Classification (NCBI taxonomy): domain Bacteria; kingdom Pseudomonadati; phylum Pseudomonadota; class Gammaproteobacteria; order Pseudomonadales; family Pseudomonadaceae; genus Pseudomonas; species Pseudomonas sp. HMSC067G02. The sequence goes on along the minus strand of NZ_KV812700.1, from coordinate 101,949 downwards.
GATTTCCGCGAGCAGGGCGGCACCGTCCATGTTCGGCATGCGGGCGTCGGACACCACCAGGTCCACGGGCCGGCTTTCCAGCAGTTGCAGGGCCTGTTCGCCGCTTTCCGCCAGCAACAGGTCGTAGGGCTGGTTGCGTAGCAGCCGGCGCAGGCTGCTGAGGATCAGCGGCTCGTCGTCGACCAGCAGTACGCTGAAGCGGATCTCCGTCTCGTTGGAAGGAGGTGCGCTATCGTTCATGAGTGTCTGTCCACCGGGTGAGTTTTGCCTGAGTGCTTCAGGCAAGCATAGTCCGAGTCTGGCCTGGACGAGGGGCATGCACGCGGCGACAGGGCGAGCGGAGGTGCGGATCATGGAGGCGTTACCCATCAGGAACCGGCGCTTGCTGGTGATCGATGAGCGGCAGGCGGATCGAGACCGTGTATGCGGGTTGTTGCAGGGAACCCTAGAGGCCGAATCGCCTCCCGTGGCGCCTGAGCGGGGCTACCAGGTGGATACGGCGGGAAGCGCCGAGGAGGCCTTGGGGCGGATACGCTCGGCCCTCCAGGCCGATGCGCCGTATGCCGTGGTGTTTCTCGGGATGTCGTCGGTAGGCGCGGATATTCCCGTTCTCGAGCGGTTCTGGCGTCTCGACTCCCGCTTGCAGGTCGTGGTGCATGCGCCTCCCGCCGATTTTCCGCTATTGGCGCCGTGGGCCGCGGAAGAGCGCCTGTTGCTCCTCGGCCTGCCTTTGCAGGGACAGGAGGTCCGCCAGATGGCCGGCAATCTCAGCGCCAAGTGGAACGTGACGGCTCACCTCCAATTGCAGATGAGCCGGATGGAGGCTGCCATCCAGGAGATCACCCAGGAAGTCGGCCAGGCCAAGGAGGCGCTGGAGAAAGAGATCGGCGAGCGCAAGGAGCTGGAAAGCCAACTGGTGCAGACGGAGAAGCTTGCCTCGATCGGCCACCTGGCCGCCGGCGTCGCCCATGAGATCAATAACCCCATCAGCTACGTTTCCTCCAACTACACCACCCTGGAGGAGCACGTCAGGCGTTTGCTGGAGGTACTTGAAGCCTATGAAGAGGCTCGCCCCGCGATCCGCGACGAGGCGCTGGCAAGACGCCTGGAGCAGCTCGGTGAGCGGGTCGAACTGGCCTTCGTCAAGGAAGATGTCGCTGTGTTGCTGCGCGAATCCAGGGAGGGAATAGGGCGGGTGCGCAAGATCGTCCAGGACCTGAAGAACTTCTCCCGCGTCGACGCCGAGGACGACTGGCAGTGGACCGATCTGCACCAGGGGATCGAGTCGACCCTCAATATCGTCGCCAGCGAACTGAAGTACCGGGCCGACGTGGTCCGCGAATACGGCGATCTGCCCGAGGTGAAGTGCCTGCCGTCGCAGATCAACCAGGTGGTGATGAACCTGGTGATGAACGCGGCCCAGGCGATGGGGCCGGAGCGGGGTCGCATCGTGATTCGCACGGGGCATACCGTGGAGCATGCCTGGATCGAGGTGGAAGACTCGGGGCAGGGCATCTCCCCCGAGATCCTGCCGCGCATCTTCGATCCGTTCTTCACCACCAAGCCGGTAGGCAAGGGGACCGGCCTGGGGTTGTCGCTCTCCTACGGCATCGTCCAGAAACACGGCGGCACCATCGAGGTACGCAGCCAGCCGGGAGTCGGCAGCGCTTTCCGGATCGTGCTTCCCTTGGAATCGCCCGGCAACCTGGGCGGAGCCCACGGAAATTAACTGTTGCGCCGCTTAAGGTAACGTAAGACAATGATTTATCTACCGTTTGGGGTGGGTCTCGGGTTGGGATGCCGGTTTGGTTCCCATTGCCGGCTCACTTGAAGCGAGATCCTGCCCGGATGGCGAAATCGGTAGACGCAAGGGACTTAAAATCCCTCGGGGGTAACCCCGTGCCGGTTCGACCCCGGCTCCGGGCACCATCGTGTTTCCTGGCGTTCAGCCGACTTCTGCGCTCCTTCCCCGATTTTCTTCTGGCCCGCAATCGCGCGGCAGTCAACGAGTCGACGTTGCCTTCTTTCCCTCCTCGGCCTTGGAGGCGTTTCATTCTAGTACGGCTCCGTATAGGGTTCGCCCTGGCTGGCGAGCGGGAGTGTTTGTTCAGTTTGAAGTAGTTGTCTTTGGAAGTTTGTTTTTTTGTCGTTATCTTCTGCTCCTGCTTTTTAATTTCCTTTCCGAATATATTCAATTCACTGGCGGAATTATTGTGTTTTCTCCTGCATGAATTGATAGGCGGTACTTTCTCGCTGCTGTGCTTTGCTGACAGGGAAGGATCGCGAATCAGGGTTTTTCGCCTCTTTCGTTTATGAACAGGAATTCATATATCGGAGATCAATCATGGCTTGGAAAGGTGAGGTTCTGGCTAATAACGAAGCAGGGCAGGTAACGTCGATTATCTACAATCCGGGCGATGTCATTACCATCGTCGCCGCCGGTTGGGCCAGTTACGGACCTACCCAGAAATGGGGGCCGCAGGGCGATCGGGAGCATCCGGACCAAGGGCTGATCTGCCACGATGCGTTTTGTGGCGCGCTGGTCATGAAGATTGGCAACAGCGGAACCATTCCGGTCAATACCGGGTTGTTCCGTTGGGTTGCACCCAATAATGTCCAGGGCGCCATCACTCTTATCTACAACGACGTGCCCGGAACCTATGGCAATAACTCCGGCTCGTTCAGCGTCAATATTGGAAAGGATCAGTCCTGATAACTTGTCTCTGAAAAAAAGGGCCCGAATGGGCTCTTTTTTTAAATACAAATAAAGTGAAGTTGCCCGTGTGGCCGTTATGAACGGACAGGCAGCGCTTCGCAGTTGCGACTACCAATGACAAGGGTATCGAACTCCTGGGGCTGCCGCGGTCGTGGGAAACCGAGCGAGTAGGGGCGGGGAACTGCTTCAACACGCTTCGGTCTGAACGGGAATATCGATTCCTGACCCGATTCAGAATTCCGTCCACATAGTAGACAGTACCGAAGCCGATGCCCTGCCGACTTTCCCTGGTTGTATTTCCCGCTCTCTTCTCCATTGCCGCTGGCGCCGCGGAGGAACTCAAGAACATGGCAGGTTCGACCATCGTCGTTGCCGGAAGACTCGAGGCCGTCGAATGCCCTGGCGCAGGCCTGTACGATTGCACGGGGTGGCCTGCCAACCTGTACCGTTTCGAGGGACAGGACGTATGCCTCAGCATCGAGGCTGGCTGCGATTACAGTTGCGATGGCATTCTCAGCGAGAAGGGCGGCACGCAATCGATCCTGGTTTCCGGCTCCTATCGCGATCACATCCGCAAGGTGGAAGGCACGCAGGTCTCCTGCCCGCGCTAGAGACGCTCGGCCGAGCGCTGGAAACATCGCGAGGCGCAACGGACGGTCTGCCGCCCGCTGAAGAAGGCGAGCGGATCGGGATGTGCTAGGGTGCCCGTTTGCAGGGAGGACCCAGGGCATGGAGCACCCATACAAGACCCCAGAGGCCGACCTGGCCGACGAGAAGCTGACTGCGAGAGGTTTCCTTTCCGGTGGGCAGCCGCTGTGGAAGGCATTCTGGCTGTTCTTCGCTGCGGGTTTCTTATTGCTCAGTGTCGCCGCCAGGCAGGCGATGGTGGCCATTGTCGATCCGCTGATGCAGGAAGCTCCCGGCGAACATGCGGTGGCCCTGACCTTGTGGGGAATGGTCGGTGTCGAGCTGGTGAGGCTGGCCTACCTGTGCCTCAGCCTCGTCGTGGTCTGGCGCTGCGGGCGCAACTCCCGCTGGGTGGCTGCGCGCCATGCCAGCAGGGCGGTGCTGTCGGCACTGATACTCCTGACCCTTTACTCGATCTATCTGGTCTGGGCCTTGCTCGCCAGTCCCTGATCGACGCGCCGAGGCTGGCGAGCATGCTGGTACGGCCCATTCCACGTGCCTGCGTCGGCTAGCGCCGCAGCCAGTCCTCCAGTTGCTCCGGCAGCATCGGCTGGGCGATCAGATAGCCCTGGCCCTCGTGGCAGCCCCAGGCCTGCAGCAGGTGGAAGGTGTCGTGGGTCTCGATGCCTTCCGCGACCACCCGATAACCCAACTGGCTGGCCAGGCCGATCACCGCCTGGGTGACGCTCTGCGCCTTCGGCGAGCCGGCGAGGTCGCGGGTGAATGATTGATCGAGCTTGATGGCGGTGACCGGCAGGTCGCGCAGGTAGGTCCAGTTGCTGTAGCCGGTGCCGAAGTCGTCCACGGCGATGCCCATGCCAAGCTCCCGGGCACGCAGCAGCACCGAGCCGACCGCCGAGGCGTCGCGGATGAGGACGCTTTCGGTGAATTCCAGCTCGAGGGCGGAAAGGTCGATGTCGTAGGTTTTGGCGAGTCTGACGGCCTCTTCCAGGAAGCTGCTGTCTTCCATGTCCGATGCCGATACGTTGATCGCCAGCCTGAGCGGGATGTTCCGTGCGTTCCATTGCGCCAGCTGGGCCATGGCATGGCGCAGCACCCAGTCGCTGAGGGGGCGCATCAGTGCGGTTTTCTCCGCCAGGGGCACGAATTCGGCGGGGCTGACGAAGCCGAGTTGCGGGTGCCGCCAGCGCAGCAGCGCTTCCACGCCCGTGCACCTGCCTGTCGGCAGGTCGATTTTCGGCTGATACACCAGATGGAAGCCTTCTTCGGTTCCGATCGCCTGGGACAGCGAGGTCAGCAATGTGAAGGCGCGCTGCTGGGCCTGGTCCAGCGGCGGGTTGTAGCGGGCCCAGCCGACACCGCGGTCGCGGGCGTCGTCGGCCGCGCTGACCACCAGGCTCAGCCAGTCCTGGTCGCCGTCGAGGGGATCGTCGGCAAGCGGTAGTACGCCGAGTCCCACGATGGCCTTGATCGGGATCCCGCGACATACGACGGGGCTTTCGAAGGCCCGCAGCAAGCGGAGGCAGACCGACTCGGTTTCTTCCTGTTGCTGCCGTGGCAGGAGCAGTCCGAAGCGCGTCGGGCTGATCTTGTAGAGGGTGAAATCCGGCAGTGCCGCGCGGATGCGGTCGCGCGCCTCGAGCATGAGGTCGTTGGAAAAGGGATAGCCCAGCGTACGGATGATGGTATTCAGCAGGGCGAGGGGCAGGAGGTCGGCGGCGATCACGGTGAGGGCGCCGTCGCGCTGCAGGCGCAGGGAAACGTCCTCCTGCAGGCGGAGACGGTTGTACAGGCCGGTTGGCTCGTCGATGTAGTTGGTCGAGCGCAGCGTATGGATACGGGCCATCACCAGGCGGGCGAAATGCTCGAGCATGGCGATGTCGCGCTCGGACAGCGGCCCGCGTGGTTCCCGGTCGATGACGCAGAGGCTGCCGAGGTTGAGACCCTCCGCGGTGGCCAGCGGAGCCCCGGCGTAGAAGCGGATGCGCGGTTCGCCTTGCACATAGGGATTGTCCCGGAAGCGCGGGTCGAGGGTGGCGTCGGCCACCTCGAAGACTCCCTTGCCCAGGATCGCGTAGGCGCAGAACGAATCCCGTCGCGGCGTCTGCCGGGTATCGAGGCCGATGCTCGCGCGAAACCACTGGCGCTGGTGGTCGAGGATGGAAATGAGCGCGATTGGCGTCTGGAAGTAGGATGTAGCGGCGGCGAGGATTTCCTCGAATACCTCGTCCGCACCTTCTTCCAGCAATCCGAGTTGGTCGACGTAGGCTTGCCTGGAATGCTCGTTCGCGGGATAGGGTGGGGTTGCCATGCTGGACTCCTGGGCTACTGCGATGTCGGGCATCGGCAATCAATGATGTCATTGTGCCTTTATTTCGTGGAGCGCGGGCTCTTTCCCAGATTGCAGCGATGAAAGGGCATGGGGGTTGATCGCGGTCATGCCGGTAGGGCCTTCGACGCCGACGCCAGCTCTGCGAAACCGATTACCTGCCAATCGGACGTTTCCTATATCGACCGGCACCACCGCTCGCTAAAACGGTCGCACATGCTTCCACCGAGAAAAGACATGTCCGATACGTTCTCCTTCGCCTCGCGCCTCTGCAAGTTCGTCATCCTTCTCGTCATCCTGCTGATCGGCGGAGCCAGCCTCTACCTGTGGTGGCTGGGGCGGCCTTACCAGGACGCCATGTCCGCCTTCGTCCCGTTGCTCATGCCGATGCTCGTGCTGGTGCTGGCGTTCGATACGTTCCGGGCCCTCGCCCGAACGAGGCGCTAGGCGTCAGCGAGGCAGCGCTGTATTCCCGTCGTTCTACCCTGCCAGTTCTGGTAGGCGGCGGGTCTTCGCAGGCAAGCGCTTGAACTGGGTGAGGTTTCCGGATTTGTCCTGTTTCCGTGGCGAAGCCGTGCTTGCCTAATCCCCCGGTTCATCTAGATATACCCATGGCTTCCTCAGGGTTAAGGAGAAGTCATGCAACAAATCGTCATCGTCGGGGGCGGAGTGGGCGGCACTATGCTCGCCAACCTGCTGGTCGTCCGGCTCTACCCGGAGATACTCGGCGGCGAGGTGCAGGTACTGCTGATTTCCGACTCGCCGGATCACTACTACAAGCCGGCCTTCATGTACGTCGCCTTCGAGCAATTCTTCCTCGAAGATCTGAAACGACCGCAGCGCTCGCTGCTGCGGCCGGAAGTGATGTTCCAGCTCGACCGGGTCGACCGTTTCGATTTCCCCCGCCAGGAACTGCAGACCCGCAGCGGCAGGCGCCATGGCTACGACTACCTGGTGATCGCCACGGGTTGCGTGCCGGCTCCGGAACGTATCGAGGGGCTGAAAGAGGCTGGCGACCATTTCTACCAGTACCAGCCGGCCCGTCGGTTGGCCGAGCGGCTGGCGAGCCTGGAGTCGGGGCGGGTATTCATCACGGTGAGCTTCCCGAGGACGCCGAATGTGCCCCACCAGTGCGGGATCGCGCCTGTGGAGACGACCCTGATGCTCGACGACTACTTGCGCCGCCGGGGTGTCCGCGAACGTGTCGAGATCGTCTACACCTATCCCACCACGGCCCAGTTGCTGCGCAACTGTCTGTTCCTGCAACGACCGACCTGCGAAATCCTGCCGAGCCTGTTCGAGCAACGCGGCATCCGTTTCCAGCGCGGTTTTACCCTGGCCAGGGTCGACCCGGAGCGGCGCATCGCCTATTCGGAGGAGGGCGACGAGCAGCCGTTCGACTTGCTCATGGCGACACCGCCGATCCACGCCGTGGATGCGGTCAGGGAGTGCGGCCTGTCCCAGGCCGCCGCCGACGAAGGCTGGTTGCCGACGAACCATGAAACCTTGCAGGTGTATGGCGTCGACCGGGTGTATACCCTGGGCGATACCGTCGATCTGCCGGTGAGCAAGGCCGGTGGGGCCTGTCACAACCAGACGCCGGTAGTCGCCAGCAACATCGCTGCCGAGATTCGTCTCGGTAAGCCCTGCGCGATCTACGATGGACGAGTCCAGGCTGTCGCGCAGATGGGCCTGAACGCCGGAATGCCGCTCTGGTACGACTATCGGCACGACGTAAAGCCGACCCCGCCGACCAAGCTTGGCGGGTTGTTGCGCCAGGGTTTCAATCGCGGCCTGTACTGGGCCGTAGCCCGTGGAATGCTTTGACCCCGCACGGGGAGGAGCCGACATGGATAGCCATCAGCAGCCATACGCGTCGCAGGCGCAGGCCGATACCACCCTGTTTCCCGAGCAGACCCGCGAGAGTCTCCAGGCCCTGGCCGTCAAGTTGCAGCCGCTGATCGAGGGCCACCGCCTGGACAACCTGGTGGATCTGCTGTCACTGCTTTCGGATATCGTCGATCTGCTGGACCCGGCCATGGTGGACAGGCTGGCGCAGCTCTTCGAGCAGGTCACCAGTGTCGGTTGGTCAGTCGGTAACGCGGTACGCGTGGCCAAGGCGGAGCTGCTCCGAGAGCAGCCGCCAAGCCTGAAAGACCTGCTGCGGTTGTTGCGCGACGCCGATACCCGGCGCGGGCTGGCTCTCGTGCTGGGTAGTTTGCGCAGCCTGGGGTGCCAACTCGCCGCGGAGCAGGAGGTTGCCCATGGTGCATGACCTTCTCCGAGATCGTGCGGATCTAGAGGCGCGTTGGAACCCTTCCGCCTACATGCAGTTCGCCCGATTGCGCCAGCGGCCGGTGGTCGAGTTGCTGGACCATATCGAGCTGTGCTGTCCGGAACGGATCTACGATCTTGGCTGCGGAACCGGCATCGCCACCGAATTGCTCGCCCGCCGCTGGCCGCTGGCCGAACTGCACGGCGTGGACAGCTCCGTGGAGATGCTCGAGGAGGCCGCGCGCTTGCCGATCAAGGCCAGTTGGGAACGCGCCAACCTGCGCCACTGGTGCGCCGAGCGCCCTGCCAGCCTGCTGTTCGCAGCGGCGGTACTGCACTTTCTCGAAGATCACGGCAAGCTGCTGCCACGCCTGCTGGGGCAACTGGCTCCGGGAGGCTGCCTGGCGGCGCACATGCCGAACTGGCGCGATGCTTCCTGGTATCGCCTGATGCTCGATGCGCTGGACAGTGCGGGCCCCGGCGGTGCATCGCTGGGCAGCCCCGCGTTGCGCTACCGGCTGCATCGGCGCAATGTGCTGTCGCTGGACAACTACTACCGGCTACTGGCACCGCTGACGGCGGAGCTGGACATCTGGGAGACCGAGTACCTGCAAGTGGTGGACGGCAACGACCCGATCTTCGATTGGATCAAGGTCTCCGCCTTGCGTCCGGTGCTCGGCGAACTGGACGAGGAGGCGCGTCGGCGCTTCCTCGACCGTTACCTGGAACTGCTGCACCGTCACTATCCACGGGAACTGGATGGACGAACGCTGTTCCCGTTCCGCCGAGTATTCATCGTCGCCAGTCTCGGCCGCTGAACGGGCGTTTCAGTGATCGGAGAGAATGTCCACTGCGCCCGGCTTGTCGTAGGCGCCGAAGCGATCGACCAGGGTCGCGCTGGCGGCGTTCAGGCCCAGCACGTCGACCTGCACGCCGCGCTGGCGAAAGCCCAGGACCACCTTGTCCAGTGCCGCGACGGCGGTGACGTCCCACAGGTGGGCGTGGCGCAGGTCGATGAGCACATGCTCCAGCGTCTCTTTCAGGTCGAAGGCAGCGACGAACCTGCCGGACGACGCGAAGAACACCTGCCCGCTCACCTGGTAGTGGCGGCGGGTGCCGTCGGCGGAGCGTTCGCTGTCGATATCGAGGTAGTGCCCGATCTTGTTGGCGAAGAACAGCGAGGCCAGAAGAACGCCGGCGACCACGCCGAAGGCCAGGTTGTGGGTGGCGAGGACCACGCCGACCGTCACCAGCATGACCAGGTTGGTCGATAGCGGGTAGCGCTTCAGGTTGCGGATCGACTCCCAGCGGAAGGTACCGATGGACACCATGATCATCACCGCCACCAGGGCCGCCATGGGAATCCGCCCGACCCAGTCGCTGAGGAACACCACCATCAGCAGCAGCGCGACGCCGGCCACCAGGGTCGAGAGCCGGCTGCGCCCGCCGGATTTAACATTGATCACCGACTGGCCGATCATCGCGCAGCCAGCCATGCCGCCGAGCAGGCCGGTGGCTATGTTCGCCAGCCCCTGGCCCTTGCATTCGCGGTTCTTGTCGCTGCCGGTGTCGGTCATCTCGTCGACGATGGTGGCGGTCATCAGCGACTCCAGAAGGCCGACCACCGCCAGGGCGGCGGAGTAGGGCAGGACGATCAGCAGGGTGTCGAGGTTCAGCGGCACGTCCGGCCAGAGGAACAGCGGCAGGCTGTCGGGCAACTGTCCCATGTCGCCGACGGTGCGGATGTCCAGGCCCAGGTAGATGGATATGCCGGTGAGGACCAGGATGCATACCAGCGGAGAGGGCAGCAGCCGGCCGATCCGTGGCAGGTGCGGGAAGCCGTAGACGATCGCCAGGCCCGCGGCGGTCATCGCGTAGACCGGCCAGCCGACATCGGTGAGTTCGGGTAGCTGGGCCATGAAGATGAGGATCGCCAGGGCATTGACGAAACCGGTCACCACCGAGCGCGAGACGAAGCGCATCAGCGAGCCCAGGCGCAGGTAGCCGGCGAGTATCTGCAGCACGCCGCAGAGCAGGGTCGCCGCCAGCAGGTATTGCAGGCCGTGGTCCTTCACCAGGTTGACCATCAGCAGCGCCATGGCGCCGGTAGCGGCGGAGATCATTCCCGGACGGCCGCCGGCGAAGGCGATCACCACCGCCATGCTGAAGGAGGCGTACAGGCCGATCTTCGGGTCGACCCCGGCGATGATGGAGAAGGCGATGGCCTCGGGGATCAGCGCCAGGGCGACGACCAGGCCGGCGAGCAGGTCGCCGCGAATATTGGAGAACCAGTTCTGTTTCAGCGTCTGTAGCATCGGGATATCCAGGGACGAGGCGCGGCCCGTGCCGTCGGTCGACGGTGCGGGCCGTGGGATGGCATTGAAAAAACAAGGGATGACGACAGGCGTTCAGGCGAACGCACGCTGGCCGCGGTCGCTCGGACCGTTGCCGGAAGGGGCAGGCATGGCTATGGCGGAGTGGGCAGCCAGGTCATCGGGGAGTGCAGGTGGTCGCTTGCAGGGAGCGGCAGCATAGCCGATTCGATAGGCCCGACCAAGCTCTACTCCGGACATTCCCTGGGGGCGCAATCGGTGGCGCTGAATCAAACAGGCGAAACGGTTCTAAGCTATCGAGGGATCGTCCTCGCATGGAGAGAAGATCATCATGTTCAACACTCGTTCTGTGCTCGCGCTGGTCGTGAGCCTGTCCCTGATCGGCGGTACGCCTGCCGTCCTGGCCGACCCGGGCAATGGCAAGGGCAACCCGCACGGTAACCAGATGGACGGCGGAAAGGGTAACAAGGGCAACAAAGGCAACCAGGGTGGCCACGACAACCATGGCGGCCCCGGCAACAAGGGCGGCGGCGCCGGCCAGAAGGGCAACGGCGGCGGCAACTGGGACTCGGGACCGCGTATCGACGTCGGCGGGGTACGGGTGATCCTCGGCGACAACCGCGGCTACTGGAACCCGGGGCCGGCCCTGCCGCCCGGCATCCAGAAGAACCTGGCGCGCGGCAAGCCGCTGCCGCCCGGCATCGCCAGGAAACTCGACGGCCGCCTGCTAGGCCGGCTGCCGCACTACGACGGCTACGAGTGGATGCAGGCCGGCACCGACCTGCTGCTGGTGGCGGTGGCGACCGGGCTGATCTACGAAGTGCTGGACAACGCTCTCGACTGAGCAGGCCTTTTGGCTGTGCAGGGCGGGTAGCGCCATAGGCGCTATCCGCCAGGCCCCGTTGGAGTGGCGGATAACCGTGTTGCGCTTGTCCGCCCTACCTCGTGGAAGTCCTTTTCTTACCCCAGGTCAGGCCCGCAGGCGTTGCAGGGCATCGCCCAGTTGCGCGGAGAGGCTGTGGAGATCGCGGCTGGCGGCCTCGGTCTGCTCCACCTGTTCCTGGTTGCTGGAGGCGATCGAGGCGATTTCCGTGAGGTTGCGGGAAATGTCCTCGGCCACGGCGGTCTGTTCCTCGGCGGCGGTAGCGATCTGGCGGTTCATGTCGCGGATCGATTCGACCGAGGCGGTGATCTGGCGCAGCATGGCGCCGGCGTTGGCAACCTGCTCGGCACCGGCCTCGCTGCGCGACTGCCCGCTTTCGATGGCGCGTGCGGCATTCACCGCGCCGTTCTGCACGGTATCGATGATCTGGTGGATCTCGGCGATGGACTCGGCGGTGCGCTGCGCCAGGGTGCGGACCTCGTCGGCGACCACCGCGAAGCCACGGCCGGCATCGCCGGCGCGGGCGGCTTCGATGGCCGCGTTGAGGGCGAGCAGGTTGGTCTGCTCGGCGATGCCGCGGATCACGTCGAGGACCTTGCCGATCCTGCCGCTATCGCTTTCCAATTGGCGGATGACCTCCACCGTATGGTCGATCTCCTTGCGCATCTCGCCGATGCTGCGAATCGTTTCTTCCATCACGTCTTCGCCGCGCTGGGCGGAATCGTCCGCCTCGTCGGCGGCCTTGGCCGCGTCGCCGGCGTAGCGCGCCACTTCCTGGGCGGTGGCGGACATTTCCTGCATCGCCGTGGCGACCTGGTCGGTGCGGCTGAACTGCTCGCGGGTACCGGCCGCCATCAGGCTGGCGATCGCGTTCAGCGAGCCGCTGGCGCTGTCCAGGTCGCGGGTACTGCGCCGCAGCCGCTCGAAGATGTCCACCAGGAAGTCGCGCAGCGTGTTGGCGGCCAGGGCCAGCTTGCCGAGTTCGTCCTTGCGCCGGATCTCGATGCGCTCGCCGAAGTCGCCATGGCTGAGCTGGGCGATGTGCTCGATCAGGCGTTGCACCGGACGGACCAGGTTGCGATTGACCAGCCACAGGCTGAGCAGGGCGACGGCCAGGCTGGCGCCGATCAGCACCAGGCTGCCGAGCAGCATGGTGCGCCGGGCCTCCGCGCTGATGGCGGCGGAACGGAGATCACTGGCCTGGTGCAGTTCGTCACGCAAGGCCTGCATCTGCGCGGTGGTGGCGCGGTCGATGCCGGTCACCGCCTGGTCGCCGGCGATGGGGTCGGCGCCCGCCTCGAGGAACCGTTGCCTGCCTTGTCGGTAAGCCGTACCGAGTCGCCGGTGCTCTTCGCGCAGGCGCTCGACACGATCCTTCAACTCGCCTTCGGCCACGCTGCCCAGGCGCCCGAGGATGTCCTGCACCGCTCGTTCCTGGGCCTCGAACTGGCTCCAGTATTTCGTCTGGGCCTCTGCCTGGCGTCCGCGTAGCAGGACGTTCTTCCATTCCTGGACCTGGCCGCGGAATTGCAGGTTGGCCTCGTCGATCAGTTGCGCCGCCCGCACGGGGCCGCCGAGCAGCTCGCGGTAGGCGCGTACGTCGCCGGTCAGCGAGCCGAAGCAGGCCAGGGCTATGAGTAGCAGCGCCGCCAGGCTGCCGCCGAGCAGGACAAGGATTTGCGCACGTAGGGATTGTTGCAGCATGGAACGCCTCGATGGATTGCCAGGTTGGACCGGCACGCAGGCTGCGACGAGGCAGCCGAGGACGTCCCTGTGGCCCGGCGAGGCGGGCATGGCGCGTGTTCCGGCTCGCAGAGTATCGACAGCGGATCTGACAACTTGAGGACGACGCAGGGGCCGGGCCAGAGCCGACGAAGGGAAATAGCTGGCATGGATGTTCTGCGGGGCTTCGGTTAATCTCTGTGACGAATGTCACATTGTGCCAGTCGAAGGATCTGACTCATGGATGTCCCTCCCACCGTTCAGGATGAACAGGCCGTTTCCCGCCAACTGCACTCGTTGAGTGTGCGCAATCTCGCTCACTTGGCTGCCGCCCTGACCCAGCTCGGCTTCGAGCTGTCGCGCAGCTCCGACCCTGGCACCCGCCAGGCGGCCAATGCCTTCATCGGCCAGTTGGCCAATATCAACCAGGACATCGATCGACAGATCGAACTGCTCGGCGCGCTGGACGCCGACAGCGTGGGGTTTCGCCTGCTGGACGAGGTGCAATACCCGGATGCGCCCGAATGAGCCGACGCCAGGAGCACGCAAAGAGTGGAGGGGGTGTGCGGGCCGAGAGCGGCAGTCTCCCGGCGTGGCGCTGATCAGTCTTCCTGGCGCAGGTCGCTGAGCATCTGCTCCCAGTACTGGTTGGCCTTGCGGTTGAGATCGAAGGCGGCTTGACGCAACTGGTCGTACTCGGCGCCGCTGTAGCCGCTTTCGCGCAGCTTCTGGCGAGCGGCGTCGGCTTCTTCGCGCAGACGGTTGTAGGTCGCCTGGTCGTCCGCCCAGGTCCTACCTGTGCGCCGGGTGTACTTGTCCTGGGGTTCAGCCATGGGTTCTCCTTGCGGGCCGGATGGGACTTGGAAAAACGCTGCGCTGAACAGACTTTTTCCAATGGCAAAAATTCAAAAAAAACTGACGGATTGCGCGACTTCGCTATTGGTACCGATGTCCCATACCTGTACGCCAGCCGATGAAATTTGTGCGTTCCTCGCCAAGTCGGCTAGCTTGTTCAGGCTTGCGCCTTGGCGCTCGCCGTCTCTCCGGTAAGCTGGGAACGTTGTCGCCATGGGCTCGGAGACTGCGCGGACGGCGCCATGGCGACAGGTCCGACCTTTCCCTCCGATGGGTTTTGCGAGTAAGGAAATGCTATGAGAAGCAAGGCGTCCGGCTTGGCGCTGGTGGTAGTGGCGGGGCTTGTGGCGGGTTGCGCCAGCAGTGGCTATCAGCCCGAGGTCGACTGGCCGGCCGGCTGGCAGGTGATCACCGAGAGCATCCCACCCGAGGCCAGCGACGTGGAGCAACTGGGCTCCCGGCAACTGGCGACCAAGCTCGGGCCGGGAGGTGAGAAGGAAGCCAGCATCGAGTTGCTCAGCCTGAAGATGATGGAAGAGGAGTCGGTGGAGATCGACGGCCAGTTCCAGAGTGTCTTCGATGTCGTCCAATCGGGCTACCGCAAGGCCGGGCTGGGCTCGCGCTGCACCACACCGATCCGCTCGAACCTCGGCGGCCTGGCATCGCTGGAGACCCACTGCCGGATCAGCCAGGGCAACGAGGTGCTGCTGACCCAGATCGTGGCGATGGCCCTGGGACAGCGCGCGATGTACTCCCTGGTATATACCGCCAGTCCGGCCAACAGCGTGGTCTACCGGCAGAGCTACCTGCGCACCCGGGCCAGCCTGGTCCTGCGCTGAAGGGCCAGCCGCTCGACGCCTGGACGCGACCGGCGTCGCTCAGGCTTCCTCGGGCTGCGCCTCGACGCTGAGATAGCGATGGGCACCGCAACGCCGGCAACGTTGGCGCAGCATCAGGTCGGGGCCTACCGTGACCAGGCTACCTTCGTCCCAGCGGCAACCTCGCAAGAAACAACGCAAGCGCATGACTCCTCCCCGCGGGGCGGCTCGCCCCGTCCACGAAACAGGCAGTGGTGGTGTGGTTCACTCCGGCTTGTTCTTGTCTGGAGGTGGGAAAAGCCTGCGGCGAAGCGTCTAGAATGGGCAACCTAAATTCGCCGGATCATTCCGCGGCGGGATTCATCACCCAACTGGCGGCGGTGACCTGCGGTGCCAGGCACAGCTCGCCGACCATCTGTTCCACCAGCGAATCCTCCTTGTGCAGGGTGAACACCACGGCGTTCACTTCCACGTTGCCGCTGCCTTTCAGCGCGTGGCTTTCCAGGCTCTGCAGGTTCAGGCGGTTGTCGCCCATGCGTTGCAGCAACTGCATGCGCACCAGCGCTTCGTTGCGCGCCTCGCAGGACACGCTGATCTGGTAGAAGCGCTCCTGCTCGGCCTCGCCCGAGGTGTGGCGGTCCACCACCCGGCCGAGAGCGGGCAGGAACAGGTTGGCGATGACGATCAGCGCGGTCGTCATGCAGGCCGCCAGGATGAAACCGCTGCCGGCCAGTACGCCGATCGCGCCGGTGCTCCAGATGCTCGCCGCAGTGCTCAGGCCGCGTACGCTGAGGCCGTCGCGCATGATCACGCCGGCGCCGAGAAAACCGATGCCGCTGACTACCTGGGCCGCCATGCGGGTCACGCTGACCTCGTTGTCGAGCAACAGCGGCAGGATCGAGAAGCTGGCCGCACCGAGTGCGACCATCGCGTGGGTGGCCATGCCGGAAGAGCGCTGTCGCCATTGTCGCTCGAGACCGACCAGCGCACCGAGGCCGAGGGCCGTCACCAGGCCGATGGCGATTTCCGGGGTCATGCTGTGCTCCTGTGAAAAACCGCCCATTCTACGCCGTTCCGTTGGGCCGCGCCGGGGCCGACGGCCCTGGGCGGACAAGCCTCTTGCGTTTACCTTTACGTTAACGTAAACATGCTCTTCGACTTCACCGACACCGCTCGCCGGTGTCCGTCGTAGCGCCCTGGCGGCGCAGGACGACGGTTCAGCGACATTCCCAGAACAACCACAACAAGGGAAAGCCATGAATCAGCCGAGCTATACCTCGGGTCGCCAGGATGTCGCCTTGCTGGCGACCACCGTCGGCGACGCCTTCGATGCCACCGTCGCGCGTCATGCCGAGCGCGAGGCGCTGGTGGTGCGGCATCAACGCCTGCGCTACAGCTGGCGGCAACTGGCGGAGCGGGTCGATGCCTACGCCCGCGCCTTCATCGCCCTGGGCCTGCGCCCCGGCGAACGCCTGGGGATCTGGGCGCCGAACTGCGCCGAATGGTGCATTACCCAGTTCGCCAGCGCCAAGGTCGGTGCGGTCCTGGTGAACATCAACCCGGCATACCGCAGCAGCGAGCTGGAATACGCTCTCAAGCAGTCCGGTTGCAGTTGGCTGATCTGCGCCGACGCCTTCAAGACCAGCGACTACCACGCGATGCTCGGCGACCTGCTGCCGGAGCTGGCGCGGGCGCGTCCGGGCGAACTGGCCAGCGAGCGCCTGCCGGAACTGCGCGGCGTGATCAGCCTGGCCGAGCGGGCGCCGGCGGGCTTCCTGCACTGGCAGGGCCTGCCGGGGCTGGCCGCCGCGGTAGGCGCCGAGGAACTGCGCCAGCGCCAGGCCTCGCTGCAGTTCGACGAGCCGATCAACATCCAGTACACCTCCGGTACCACCGGCTTCCCCAAGGGCGCCACCCTCAGCCACTACAACATCCTCAACAACGGCTACATGGTCGGCGAAAGCCTCGGACTCGGCGCGGAAGACCGCCTGGTGATCCCGGTGCCGCTGTATCACTGCTTCGGCATGGTGATGGGCAACCTCGGCTGCGTCACCCACGGCTCGACCATGATCTACCCGGCGCCCAGCTTCGACGCCGAGGCGACCCTGCTGGCCGTGGCCGAGGAGCGCGCCACCGCGCTGTACGGGGTACCGACCATGTTCATCGCCGAGCTGGATCATCCGCGCCGCCGCGAATTCGACCTTTCCAGCCTGCGCACCGGAATCATGGCCGGCGCCACCTGCCCGATCGAGGTGATGCGGCGGGTCATTGGCGACATGCACATGGCCGAGGTGCAGATCGCCTACGGCATGACCGAGACCAGTCCGGTGTCGCTGCAGACCGGTCCGGACGATGGCCTGGAGCTGCGCGTGACCACTGTCGGACGCACCCAGCCGAGGCTGGAGAGCAAGATCGTCGACCAGACGGGCAGGGTGGTGCCGCGCGGCGAGATCGGCGAGCTGTGCACCCGCGGCTACAGCGTGATGCTCGGCTACTGGAACGACCCCCAGGCCACCGCCGAGGCCATCGACCCGGCGCGCTGGATGCACACCGGCGACCTGGCGGTGATGGACGACGACGGCTACGTGCGGATCGTCGGGCGCAGCAAGGACATGATCATCCGCGGCGGCGAGAACATCTATCCGCGCGAACTGGAGGAGTTCTTCTTCACTCACCCGGCGGTGGCCGACGTGCAGGTAATCGGCATCCCCGACGAGCGCTATGGCGAGGAAATCGTCGCCTGGATCAAGCTGCATCCGGGCCACCACGCCGATGACGAACAGTTGCGGGCGTTCTGCAAGGCGCGTATCGCTCACTTCAAGATCCCGCGCCACTTCAAGTTCGTCGACGAGTTCCCGATGACCGTTACCGGCAAGATCCAGAAGTTCCGCATGCGCGAGATCAGCATCGAAGAGATTCGCCTACTCGCGCTGCGCCAGGGGCGCGATTGAGAGGATGGAGCCGCGCCCCGCTCCTGCGCTAAGGTGGTGGGCGGCGCGCAGCGAGGCGAGAGGGGCGGGTGAAGAACGACGGCGAGACTCAGGCGAGCACCAAGGGCACCATCTCGGTGCGCCTGGTCGGCGAGGCGCTGGTGGAGTGGCGCCGGCAGGGCGGCGAGGAGGGGGAGGTCCTCCAGGCCTCCGGTATCGATCCGCAGCTGCTCGGCAAACCCTACGCGCGGGTCACCTCGCACGCCTATTCGCGGCTCTGGCTGGATCTCGCTCGGCGCATGGACGACGAGTTCTTCGGCATGGACTCGCGGCGCCTGAAGAGTGGCAGCTTCGCTTTCATGAGCCGCTGCGCGATCCACGAGCAGACCCTGGAGCCGGCGCTGACCGGCATCCTGCGATTCCTCTGCCTGCAGTTCGACGACTTCCAGCCGCGCCTGCAGCGCCGCGGCGGCCTGGCGGAAATCGTCCTCGACGAGGCGCCGGGCCGGTACGGGCGAGCGCTGTCCTACTTCACCCTATGGATGATCACCCATGGCCTGGCCTGCTGGCTGGTCGGCCGGCGCATCCCGATCCTGGCCATCGACCTGCGCTGTCCGCAGCCGGACTACATCGAGGACTACCGGGTGATGTTCAGCGACAACCTGCGTTTCTCCCGTCCCCTCAGCCGCCTGCTGTTCAATGCCGACTGCCTGGCCTTGCCGGTCCGCCGCGACAAGCGGGAGCTGCGGCGCTTCCTGCTCGGCGCGCCGGCCAACATCCTGGTCCGCTATCGCGATCCGCAGAGCCTGGCGGCGCGGATCAAGGCCTACCTGCGCAGCCTGCGGCCGGGACGCTGGCCGGACGCGGACGCGCTCGCCGGGCATTTCTTCATGGCGCCCTCGACCCTGCGCCGCAAGCTGTCCCTGGAAGGGCAGAGCTACCAGGCGCTGAAGGACCAGGTCCGCCGCGACCTGGCCATCGCGCGGCTGGACGCCGGCGCGGCGAATTTCGCCGAACTGGCGCTGGAGCTGGGCTTCGCCGATGGCAGCGCGTTCCACAAGGCGTTCAAGAAGTGGACCGGCTCGACCCCCGGGCAGTACCGGACGCAGGTCGCGGCGGAAACCGCGTCGGCCGAGTCGTCAGGCGTCTTGTCCGAAACGCTCGGCCATCGATAGGGTGAATGCCCGCGCAGCGTCATCCGCCGTATGTCGCGAACGGTTCGGCGGGGCAGGCGGCCAGCACGGATTGTCCAAACCGCTCAGGCAGATTGAAGCCTTTCGACATTGCCCCGCGTCGGCCACGGCGTGAAGATTCCGGCTACTCCATACAAAAACAAGCCGAGGAGTCCTGCAATGCGCGACTACGCCACCACTGCCGCCGGGTTCGACTTGCAGCGGACCGCCGCCGCCACGCTTTCCGGTACGCTCCAGGCGCTCAACGCCTGCGTCGAATGCTGCGACCGGCATGCCCTGCCGGGTCGGATCGCGTTGTTCTGGGAGGGCAAGGATGGCAGTCGCGCCAGCTATACCTTCAGCGAGCTGAAAGCGCTCTCCGGACGTTTCGCCAATTTCCTCCAGGCCCAGGGCGTACGCCCGGGCGACTGCGTCGCCGGCCTGTTGCCGCGCACGCCCGAGCTTCTGGTCACCATCCTCGGCGCCTGGCGCCTGGGCGCGGTGTACCAGCCGCTGTTCACCGCCTTCGGCCCGAAGGCCATCGAACACCGCGTGGCGACCGCCGGCAGCAAGGTGCTGGTCACCGATGCGGCCAACCGCGACAAGCTCGACGAACTCGCCGATCCGCCTCTGGCCGTCACCGTCGGCGGACCGAAGGGGCAGGGCATCCGTCGCGGCGATTTCAGCTTCTGGGCCGAGCTGGAGTGCTATCCGGCCGAATTCGAACCGGTTCCGCGCAGCGGCGAGGATCCGTTCCTGATGATGTTCACCTCCGGCACCACCGGCCTGGCCAAACCGGTGCCGGTGCCGCTCAAGGCGATCCTCGCCTTCGTCGGCTACCTGCGCGAGGCGGTGGACCTGCGCCCCGAGGACGCCTTCTGGAACCTCGCCGATCCGGGCTGGGCCTACGGCCTCTACTACGCTGTCGCCGGTCCCCTCGCCATGGGCCATCCGACCACCTTCTACGAAGGGCCGTTCAGCGTGGAAAGCACCTGCCGGATCATCCGTGACTACGGCATCACCAACCTCGCCGGATCGCCCACCGCCTATCGCCTGCTGATGGCCGCCGGCGCGGCCGCGGAAACTGCGCTGAAGGGGCGCCTGCGCGCGGTCAGCAGCGCCGGCGAGCCGTTGACGCCGGAGGTGATCCGCTGGTTCGCCGACAGGCTCGGCACCACCATCCACGATCATTACGGGCAGACCGAGCTGGGCATGGTGCTGTGCAACCACCATGCCCTGGCGCATCCGGTGCGGGTCGGCGCCGCCGGATTCGCCTGTCCCGGGCACCGGGTGGTAGTGCTGGACGACGATCTCAACGAACTGCCGCCCGGCCAGCCGGGCATCCTCGCCCTCGACCGGCGGCGTTCGCCGCTGATGTGGTTCCCCGGCTACCAGGGCCTGGAAACCGCAGCCTTCGTCGGCGACTACTACCTGAGCGGCGATACCGTCGAACTCAACGAAGACGGCAGCATCAGCTTCGTCGGCCGCGCCGACGACGTCATTACCACCTCTGGCTACCGGGTCGGCCCGTTCGATGTGGAGAGCGCGCTGATCGAACACCCGGCAGTGATGGAGGCGGCGGTGATCGGCAAGCCCGACCCGGAGCGCACCGAACTGGTCAAGGCCTTCGTCGTGCTCTGCGCCGGCCACCGGCCGACGCCGGAACTGGCGGACGAACTGCAGCGATACGTGCGCCAGCGCCTGTCGGCGCACGCCTACCCGCGGGAGATCGAGTTCCTCGAGGAACTGCCGAAGACCCCCAGCGGCAAGATCCAGCGCTTTCTCCTGCGCAACCAGGAGATCGCCCGGCAACGCGAGGCGGCCCCACGGGCGGCCGCCGCGAACTGATTCAGCAGGAGAAAACGACGTGCGTATCGAAAATCGAGTGTTCCTGGTCACCGGCGGCAGCTCCGGGCTCGGCGCCGCCACCGCGAAGATGCTGGTGGAGCAGGGCGGCAAGGTGGTGCTGGCCGACATCAACGCCGAGGCCGGCGCGGCCAAGGCCGCCGAGCTTGGCGCCCAGGCGCGCTTCGTCAGGGCCGACATCGCCAGCGAGGCCGACGGCCGCCAGGCCGTGGCCACTGCACTGGAGGCCTTCGGCGGCCTCCATGGCCTGGCCAATTGCGCGGGCGTGGCGCCGGCCGAGAAGGTCCTCGGACGCAATGGCATCCATGCCCTGGAGAGTTTCCGCCGGGTCATCGACATCAACCTGGTGGGCAGCTTCAACATGCTGCGCCTGGCCGCCGAGGCCATGTCCCAGGGCCAGCCGGACGAGGGCGGCGAGCGCGGGGTGATCGTCAATACCGCCTCGGTGGCGGCGTTCGACGGGCAGATTGGCCAGGCCGCCTATTCCGCCTCGAAGAGCGGGGTGGTCGGCATGACCCTGCCCATCGCCCGCGAGCTGGCGCGCTTCGGCATCCGAGTGATGACCATCGCCCCGGGCATCTTCGAGACACCGATGATGGCCGGCATGCCCCAGGAGGTGCGCGACTCCCTCGGCGCCAGCGTGCCGTTCCCGCCGCGCCTGGGGCGTCCGGACGAATACGCCGCGCTGGTCCGGCAGATCATCGAGAACAGCATGCTCAACGGCGAAGTGATTCGCCTCGACGGCGCCATCCGCATGGCCGCCCGCTAATACAGGAGGAAGATCCCATGACCCGCGAAGATCCGATCGTCATCGTCAGCGCCGTCCGCACCCCGATGGGCGGCTTCCTCGGCGACTTCAAGGACGTCAACGCCGCTACCCTCGGCGCCGCGGCGGTGCGCGCCGCGGTGGAGCGGGCGCGCCTGCAAGCCGACGAAGTGGACGAGGCCGTGCTCGGCTGCGTGCTCGCCGCCGGCCAGGGCCAGGCGCCGGCGCGCCAGGCGGTGCTTGGTGCCGGGCTGGCGCGCGGCACGCCGTGCTCGACGCTGAACAAGATGTGTGGCTCGGGCATGAAGGCGCTGATGCTCGCCCACGACACGTTGCTCGCCGGCAGCGCCGGGGTCGCGCTGGCCGGGGGCATGGAAAGCATGTCCAACGCGCCCTACCTGCTGGAGCGCGCCCGTAGCGGCTACCGCATGGGCCACGGCAAGGTGCTCGACCACATGTTCCTCGACGGCCTCGAAGACGCCTACGACAAGGGCCGCCTGATGGGCACCTTCGCCGAGGACTGCGCCGAGGCCTACGGCTTCACCCGCGAGGCACAGGACGAGTTCGCCGTGGCCTCGCTGACCCGCGCGCAGCAAGCCATGCGCGACGGACGCTTCCAGGCCGAGATCGTGCCGCTGACGGTCACCGCCGGCAAGACCGAGCGCCTGGTGGATAGCGACGAGCAGCCGCCGAAGGCCCGGCTGGACAAGATCCCGACCCTGAAGCCGGCGTTCCGCGAAGGCGGCACGGTGACCGCGGCCAACTCCAGTTCGATTTCCGACGGTGCCGCCGCGCTGGTCCTGATGCGCCTTTCCGAGGCCGAGCGACGCGGGCTCGCGCCGTTGGCGGCGATCCGTGGGCATGCTTCGTTCGCCGACGCGCCGAACCTGTTCCCCACCGCGCCGGTCGGTGCGGTGAAGCGCCTGATGCAGCGTACCGGCTGGTCGCTGGGCGAGGTCGACCTGTTCGAGGTCAACGAAGCCTTCGCCGTGGTCGGCATGGCGGCGATGCGCGACCTCGACCTGTCCCACGAACGCCTCAACGTCCACGGCGGCGCCTGTGCGCTGGGCCACCCGATCGGCGCGTCCGGCGCACGGATCGTCGTGACCCTGCTCAACGCCCTGCAGCAGTACGACCTGGAACGCGGCGTGGCGGCGGTCTGCATCGGCGGCGGCGAGGCGACCGCGATCGCCGTCGAGCGCTTGCGCTGATGCAGGCAGTGAAGAAGAGGAACCCGCGATGATTCCCTGCGAAGAAGAGATCCAGATCCGTGACATGGCGCGGCAGTTCGCCCAGGAACGGCTGAAACCGTTCGCCGCCGACTGGGACCGCGAGCACCGTTTCCCGGCCGAGGCGATCCGCGAGATGGCCGACCTCGGCTTCCTCGGCATGCTGGTGCCCGAGGAGTGGGGCGGCGCGCAGACCGGGCACCTGGCCTACGCCATGGCCCTCGAGGAGATCGCCGCTGGCGACGGCGCCTGCTCGACCATCATGAGCGTGCACAACTCGGTCGGCTGCATGCCGATCCACAAGTTCGGCAGCGCCGAGCAGAAGGAGCGCTTCCTCCGTCCGCTGGCCCAGGGCTCGATGCTCGGCGCCTTCGCCCTGACCGAGCCGCAGGCCGGTTCCGACGCCAGCTTCCTGAAGACCCGCGCCCGCCGCGACGGCGACCACTACGTGCTGAACGGTGCCAAGCAGTTCATCACTTCGGGCAGCCACGCGGGGATGGTGATCGTCTTCGCGGTCACCGATCCGGATGCCGGAAAGCGCGGCATCAGCGCGTTCATCGTACCCACCGACACGCCCGGCTACGAGGTGGTGCGGATCGAGGACAAGCTCGGCCAGCACGCCTCGGACACCTGCCAGCTGGCCTTCAACGACCTGCGTATCCCGGCCACGCTGCGCCTAGGCGAGGAGGGCGAGGGCTACCGCATCGCCCTGGCCAACCTCGAAGGCGGCCGCATCGGCATCGCCGCCCAGGCGGTCGGCATGGCGCGCGCGGCGTTCGAGGCGGCGCGCGACTACGCCCACGAGCGGGAAACCTTCGGCAAGCCGATCATCGAGCACCAGGCAGTGGCCTTCCGCCTGGCCGACATGGCTACCCGCATCGCCGTGGCGCGGCAGATGGTCCACCACGCCGCCAGCCTGCGCGAAGCCGGCCTGCCGTGCCTGACCGAAGCCTCGATGGCCAAGCTGTTCGCCTCGGAAATGGCCGAGGAAGTCTGCTCCGCGGCGATCCAGACCCTCAGTGGCTACGGCTATCTCAAGGACTTCCCGGTGGAGCGCATCTATCGGGACGTGCGGGTCTGCCAGATCTACGAGGGCACCAGCGACGTGCAGCGCCTGGTGATCGCGCGCAGCCTGTAGCGGCGACTATCCGTCGTTTCCGCAACGGCGCCCTCTCCCTTCAGGGAGAGGGCGCGCTGAGGCACCTCGGAAGCAAACGACTGTGGCCTCGTTCGCCCTACGCCCCTTGGCAGGCGCTCACGCCGGCTGTGCCGCCTTGTTCTCGCGCGCGGTGACCTGCTGGCACAGCTCGATGATCTGTTCGCGCATCCAGCGGTTGGCCGGGTCCTGGTCGGTGCTCTCGTGCCAGTACAGGTGGGTTTCCAGCTTCGGCACGTCGCTCACCGGCAGCACCGCGTAGTGCAGGTCGTGGTGACGGGCGAAGCGTTCCGGCACGGTCATCGCCATGTCGGTCTGCTGGACCACCGTGGAGGCCATCAGGTAGTGCTGCGAGCGCAGCGCGATCTTGCGCTGGATGCCCATCTTGCCCAGCGCCAGGTCGATGTAGCCGAGGCCGCTGCGGCGGCTGGAAATATGGATGTGGGTCAGGCCCAGGTAATCGTCCAGGGCCAGCTTCGGCTTGCCCGCCAGTGGGTGGCCGCGGCGCATGGCGCAGACGTAGCGGTCCTCCATCAGCTTGACGTGGCGCACCTGGGGATCGGTGTTCAGCGGCGCGTCGACGGCGAAGTCGAGGCGGCCGGCGGCGAGTTCCTTGGTGGTTTCGCGGCGCTTGGCGAGGAAGCTCTCGATATGCACGTTCGGCGCCAGGCGGCGCAAGCGCTGGAACAGCGGGGGGAGGATGACCGCTTCGGTGAGGTCGGTCATGCTGATGCGGTAGGTCTTGTTCGCCTGCTGCGGATCGAAGCTGCGGCTCTCCTGCACCGAAACCCGCAGCAACTGCAGCGCGTTGCGCACCGGGCCGATGATGTTCTGCGCCATCGGGGTCGGCACCATGCCCTGGGCGGTGCGCACGAACAGCGGGTCGTTGAAGGTCTCGCGCAGCCGGGAAAGGGCGTTGGATACGGCTGGCTGGGTGATGCCGACGATCTGCCCGGCGCGGGTCAGGTTGGCTTCGGTATAGATGGCATCGAACACGATGAACAGGTTCAGGTCGACTTTGTTCAGGTTCATGGCACTGGCTCCGCGACTTTTCTTGTTATTGGGGGCTTGGATGACCCCCATATGGATCATGAATGTTCATGGACGGAAAAAATAGACTGGGCAAATCTTAAGCCCTGTTCCGGCATCGTTACCAGCGCCTTTGTCCGATGCCTCGCCTGCCAACCCGTCAGAAGGTATCCCCCATGGATTTCGCCTATTCCCCCAAGGTCCAGGAGCTGCGTGAACGCGTCAGCGCGTTCATGGAAGCGCATGTCTATCCCGCCGAGGCCGTGTTCGAGCGCCAGGTCGCCGAGGGCGACCGCTGGCAGCCGACGGCGATCATGGAAGAGCTGAAGGCCAAGGCCAAGGCCGAAGGGCTGTGGAACCTGTTCCTGCCCGAGTCCGAGTACGGTGCCGGGCTGGCCAACCACGAATACGCGCCGCTGGCGGAAATCATGGGCCGTTCGCTGATCGGGCCGGAACCCTTCAACTGCGCCGCGCCGGATACCGGCAACATGGAGGTGCTGGTGCGCTACGGCAGCGAGGAGCAGAAGCGTACCTGGCTGGAACCGCTGCTGAGCGGCGAGATCCGCTCGGCCTTCGCCATGACCGAACCGGGCGTGGCCTCGTCCGACGCCACCAACATGGAGGCGCGCGCCGAGCGCCAGGGCGACGACTGGGTGATCAACGGACGCAAGTGGTGGACCTCCGGCGCCTGCGATCCGCGCTGCAAGATCCTGATCTTCATGGGCCTGACCAACCCGGACGCGCCGCGCCACCAGCAGCACTCGATGATCCTGGTACCGGTCGACACCCCCGGGGTGAAGATCCTCCGTCCGCTGCCGGTGTTCGGCTACGACGACGCGCCGCATGGCCATGCCGAAGTGCTGTTCGAGAACGTGCGGGTGCCCTACGAGAACGTCATCCTCGGCGAGGGCCGCGGTTTCGAGATCGCCCAGGGGCGCCTCGGCCCGGGCCGCATCCACCACTGCATGCGCTCCATCGGCATGGCCGAGCGCGCCCTCGAACTGATGTGCAAGCGCGCGGTCAGCCGTACCGCGTTCGGCAAGCCGCTGGCGCGCCTGGGCGGCAACATCGACCACATCGCCGACTCGCGGATGGAGATCAACATGGCGCGCCTGCTGACCCTGCAGGCCGCCTACATGATGGATACCGTGGGCAACAAGATCGCCCAGAGCGAAATCGCCCAGATCAAGGTGGTGGCGCCCAACGTGGCGTTGAAGGTGATCGACCGGGCGATCCAGATGCACGGTGGCGCCGGGGTTTCCAACGACTTCCCGCTGGCCTACTGGTACGCCATGCAGCGCACCCTGCGCCTGGCCGACGGTCCGGACGAGGTGCACCGCGCGGCGATCGGCAAGTTCGAGCTGGGCAAGTACGTGCCCAGGGAGATGCTGCGCAGCAGCCGCTGACGGCTGTGGTATAGGGGAAAGGCCCGCGGATGCGGGCCTTTTTCATTCCGGGGAGTCCGCCCCTTTTTCCTCGGCGTTGCGTTCCAGCTGCCACGCGCGACGGCTGTGCAGCAGGGCGGCGAACTCGCGGGCCGCCCGCTCGTTGCGGAAGCAGATCCCACGCGTGCCGAGGCGGACCCGCCAGAAAGGTTCAGCGTGGGTGTCCAGACGTTCGATCCAGAGCGTGTTCGGCATTCGGTTCGGCCTTGTCCTCGACGGTGGCTTTCGGCGTGCGGGTCTTCAGCAGGGAGAGCAGGATACCGCCCGCCAGCAGGCCGAAGGTTACGCCAAGCGAGAGGCCGGCGGGAATCTTGCCGATCACACCGTGGAGCATGATCTTCGCACCGATGAACACCAGCACCAGGGCCAGGGCGTATTTCAGGTAGACGAAGCGGTGGATCATCGCCGCCAGCGAGAAGTACAGGGCGCGCAGGCCGAGGATGGCGAAGATGTTCGAGGTGTAGACGATGAACGGGTCCTGGGTGATGGCGAAGATCGCCGGCACGCTGTCCACCGCGAACACCAGGTCGGCCAGCTCGATCAGCACCAGGGCGAAGAACAGCGGGGTGGCGTAGCGCACCAGCTTGCCGCTGGCGTCCGGCAGGCGGACGAAGAAGTGATGCTCGTGCAGTTCCTTGGTCACCCGCATGTGCTTGCGCAGGAAGCGCAGCACCGGGTTGTGCTCCAGGTCGGGTTCTTCCTCGTGCTTGTTGAACAGCATCTTCACGCCGCTGAACAGCAGGAAGGCGCCGAACACGTACATGATCCAGTCGAATTCCTTCACCAGCGCGGCGCCCAGGCCGATCATGATCGCCCGCAGGACGATGGCGCCGAGGATGCCCCAGAACAGCACCTGGTGCTGGTAGCGGCGGGGGATGCCGAAGAAACTGAAGATCATCGCCATGACGAACACGTTGTCCATCGATAGCGACTGTTCGACCAGGAAGCCGGTGTAGTACTCCACCGCGCTGGTGGGGCCGAAGGCGTACCAGACCCAGCCGCCGAAGGCCAGGCCGCAGGCGAAGTAGCCGGCGGACAGCAGCAGGCTTTCGCGCACGCCGATTTCGTGGTGGTCGCGTTGCAGCACGCCGAGGTCGAGGACCAGGAGAACGATGACGATGGCCAGGAAGGCCAGCCAGAACCAGGTAGCCGTACCGAGGAACGGTTCGGTGAGAAATGCATGCAGAGCTGCCATTGGGCCCCCTCGCTTCGAATTGTCGGATGGTCATGTGACTCCGACATGGCGGCAATTGCTTACCGTCAGAGGGGCCCGCAGTCACTCGGAAAAAATAAACCAGGCTCCGGGCGCCGGCAAAACGGCGAGGTTACAAAGTGCTACAGCGTTCAGTAGACCCAGACTTCCACCCGCCGGTTCTTCTGTCGGCCCAGTTCCTGGTCGTTGCTGGCGACCGGCAACTCGTCGCCGAAGCCGGCGATCTCGCGGAAACTCACGCCGCCGCGGGCCAGTTCGCGGCGCACGGCCATGGCGCGCAGGCGCGAAAGCAGGACCGAGCGCTCGGCGTCGGACTTGGGATCGCCGAAGCCCACCAGCACGGTGCGCTCCTGCAACTTCCGATTTTGCCGCAGGTAGTCCAGCAAACGCTGTACGTCGAGCAGTGCCTTGTTGTCGAGCAGCGCGCTGCCTTCCTGGAAGCGGAAGTTCACCGTCAGGCGCCGCGCCTGTTCCGCGAGCTTGCGGTATTCGGCGGGCATCTGCGGGCGCGGTGCGATCTGCACCGCCTGGATCTTCTGCGCGACGAAGCCGCTGCGGGTGACGATCGCCTGGCCGCGCGGGCCCTGGGCGAAACGTACCAGGGCCTGGGCCCAGGGGTTCTTCTCGCCGGGCTTCAGGTAGAGGAACAGGCGGCGCGACAGCGGGTAGTCCTCGGTGGAGATCAGGCTTTCCTGGGGCGCCATCGGCAGCGATTCGCCGTCGGCGATGGCCAAGGCGCGGGCCCGGCCCACCGACGCGATGCCGACGAAGCCGATGGCGTGCGGATCGGCGCTCACCGCGGCCGCCAGCCGATCGTTGGATTCGAAGCGGCGGGCGTCGCTGGCCAGGCTCTTGCCGTGACTGGCCAGCACCAGTTCCTTGAAGGTGTCGTAGGTGCCGGACTGCTCGTCGCGAGCGTACAGGCGGATGGCGCCGCCCTTGCCGCCCAGTTCTTCCCAGGTACGCACCTCGCCGGCGAACACCGCCGCCAGTTGCGCGGTGTCCAGCGAGGCCAGCGGGTTGTCCGGATGCAGGATGATCGCCAGTCCGTCGATGGCGATCACCTGCTCGGCATATGGGCTGCGCAGGTCGCCGAAGCCGGCCAGGGCGCGAACTTCGCTGTCCTTGACGGGACGCGAGGCCGCGGCGAGTTCGGCGTGGCGTTCGAGGAGGGCGGCGAAGCCGGTGCTCGAACCGTGGGCGGATAGCTCCACCCTCACCAGGCGGCCGTCGCGGCTCTTGCCGAGCAGATGGAGTTCGTTTTCCCGTTCTCCGGGGGTACGGCGGATATCCTCCAGGCCTTCCTCTTCCATCAGGCCCTCGACCAGGGCCGGCAGGAGCTTCGCGCCGATGGTGTTGGAACCCTGGATGCGCAGCGCCGGCGTGTCGTCCGTGGGGATCGGCAAGGGGGCGGCGAATACCGACCAGGGGAAGGCGTAACAGAGGAATCCGAGGAAAACCAGGCTCAGGGTACGGCTCCAGAGGTCTTTGTCACTGGCGCGCTGGCGGTGTGGCATCGCGGGCATCGTCTTCTATGGGGAAGGGAATTTGCCGGCGAGATTAAGTCAGACGGGTGACGCTAAGGTTACAGCGTTGGGGAATCATGGCCCTGCGCCATTGTCTCGGTCAGGAAGTCGAGAAACACCCGGGTCTTGCCGGCCAGTTGGCGCGATGGATAGACCGCGTGGATCGCCGTCTCGTCGGCCTTCCAGTCAGCCAGCAATTCAACCAGGCGGCCTTCGGCCAGTTCCGCCTGTACGTACAGCCGTGGGATCAGACTCAAGCCGAAGCCGGCGAGCAGGGCATCGCGCACCGCCAGGCTGGAGGACACCCGGTAACGCCCGGCGATAGGCACCGCTATGCACTCGCGGCCCTTGCGGAAGGTCCAGCGGTCGGCATGGCCAGAGAGGCTGAAGCGGATGCACTCGTGTTCGCGCAGGGCCTCCGGCCGCAGCGGCTGGCCATGCTGACCGAGGTAGGCCGGCGCCGCGCAGAGCACGTGCTCCAGGATCAGCAGCGGGCGGGCGACCAGGCCGGAGTCCGCAACCCGGTCGCTACCGCGCAGGGCCAGGTCGATGCCTTCGGCGATCAGGTCCTGGCGGCCGTCCTGCAGGAGCAGTTCCAGGCGCAGGTCCGGATAACGCTGGAGAAAAGCCGGAATGGCCGGGGTCAGGCAGGTGAGGGCGAGGGTCAGCGGGGCGCTGACCCGCAGCAGGCCGCTGGGGCCCTGCTGCATCGAAGTGAGCGCGGCGTCGGCGGCCTCGAGGTCGTCGAGGATGCGCTCCAGGCGCTGCCGGTAGACTTCGCCCGCCTCGGTCAGGCTCATGCTGCGGGTGGTGCGATTGATCAGGCGCACCTTGAGGTGCGCTTCCAGCTCGGCGACGTTCTTGCTCACGGCGGCCGGCGAGAGATTCATCTGCCGGGCCGCGGCGGCGAAGCCGCCATTCGCGGCCACGGCGCGGAAGACCTTGAGGGCGGTGAGGTGATCCACGGGGATAATTCACTGTCAGTAATCAATGAATCAGGGATTAAAGCATTATCAACCCGGGGTGTGCTGGCTAAAGTCTCGCCATAGTCCACGGTTCTAGAGGTGAATGACCATGCAACCCTTCGTCGTCGAACGTCTCGATCACATCGTCCTGCGGGTCCGCGACCTGGAACGCAGCATCGCGTTCTATCGCGATGTCCTCGGTTGCGTGGTGGTGAAGTGGCGCGACGACCTGGAGCTGGCCCATCTGCGCCTGGGCACGTCGATGCTCGACCTGGTCGCGGTGTCCGGGTCGCTCGGCCGGGAGGGCGGTGCGGCGCCGGGTGGGGAAGGGCGCAACGTCGACCATTTCTGCGTGCGCATCGAGCCGTTCGACGAGGCCGCGCTGATCGCCCATCTCGAGGGGTTCGGCCTGGTCCCGCAGGTTCCCGCGGAAATCCGCTTCGGCGCCGAGGGCGACGGCTGGTCGCTGTACTTCTTCGATCCGGACGGCAATCGAGTGGAGCTGAAGGGGGCGCGGGTGGACAATCCTGCCTGAGGGAAAGGTCGCGCGCCGGATAGGGGGGGCGTCGGCGAGATCGCCCGGGCCAGGCAGCGACCGCCTGAAGGCTCATCCGGGGATGAGCCTTTTCCTTAGGCTGGGTCTCAGGCCAGTTCCAGCCAGATCGGGGCGTGATCGGAGGGTTTCTCCATGCCGCGCAGGTCGTAGTCGATGCCGGCGTCCTTGAAGCGCGACTGCAGCACCCGGCTGGCCAGGATCACATCGATGCGCAGGCCGCGCTTGGGGGTGTCCTCGAAGCCACGGCTGCGGTAGTCGAACCAGCTGAAGCGGTCGTTCACCTCCGGATTCAGGGCCCGGAAGCTGTCGACCAGGCCCCAGTTCTTCAAGGTAGCCAGCCATTCGCGCTCTTCCGGCAGGAAGCTGCACTTGCCGGTCTTCAGCCAGCGCTTGCGGTTTTCCTCACCGATGCCGATGTCGCAGTCCTCCGGCGAGATATTGATGTCGCCCATCACCACCAGGGCCTGCTCGGGCTTGAAGCTGTTCTCCAGCAGCGACTGGAGATCGGCGTAGAAGCGCTGCTTGGCCGGGAACTTGGTCGGATGCTCGCGGTTCTCGCCTTGCGGGAAGTAACCGTTCATCACGGTGATCGGGTTGCCCTGGGCGTCGCTGAAGGTGCCCCAGATGAAGCGCCGCTGGGACTCCTCGCCGTCGCTCGGGAAGCCGCGGTGCAGTTCCAGGGGCGCCTGGCGGGAGAGCAGGGCGACGCCGTAGTGGCCTTTCTGCCCGTGGTAGTGGACGTGGTAGCCGAGCGCCTCGATCTCGGCCTGGGGAAACTGGTCGTCGGCGACCTTGGTTTCCTGCAGCCCGATCACGTCGGGCTGGTGCCGCTCGATCAGCGCCGCCAACTGGTGCGGCCGGGCGCGCAGACCGTTGATATTGAAAGAGACGATTTTCATGGTGGGCGTCCTGGCAAAAACAGGAATGCTAGCCCAGCCGGGGGATGCCTGGCGACCCTGGAGGCGCTGTGCTAGTGTCCGCCGGGTACCCGATGGCTGTGTGGCTTGGCGCCTTGCCGGCCCTGTGGTCTGCCGCGGACGGGGATGGCCAGGCCATCCGCTCGACCAATCGCCGTGGCGAAGCGTGCGTGTCGCCGCTCCTGCGGCCGACAAGGAATGCGTTCCATGCCTGATCAGGTCACCGATGTCCGTCTGCTCGACGACGGCTATAGCCGCGAAGTCCGCTCGCTTTTCTACCACGCCTACCGCCACGAACCGACCTTCGCCTACCTGATGGATGCGCAGCGCGCCGGCTACGACCAGCGCGTGCGTGCGTGCGTCCGGGAGATGGTCGAGCGCCATCTGGGCGAAGAGTTGCCGGCCATCGGCCTGTTCATCGACGATCGGCTGGTCGCGGCGGCCCTGATCACGCCGCCGCAGCGGCGCCTGGATATCACCGAGAGCTGGAGCTGGCGCCTGCGCATGCTGTTCAGCGTCGGCCTGGCCGCGACCCGGCGCTACCTGGATTACCACCGGGCGGTGCAGGCCTGCCTGCCGGTCGGCCCCCACCACCAGTTGCCGATGCTCGGCGTGCATCCCGAATACCAGGGCAGGCAGATCGGCGAGCAGTTGCTGGCGGCCGTGCAGCGCTGGTGCGCCGAGGACTCCGCTTCGCAGGGGCTGGTCCTGGATACCGGCAATGCGCGCTACCTGGACTTCTACCAGCGGCACGGCTACCGCGAGATCGGCGAGGTGACGCTGGGAGCGGTGCGCGAGCACGTCCTCCTGCATCCTGGCGAGACGCCGGCGGCGACCTGAGCGTTCCCCCGGACGCGCGAGAAAAGCCATGCCTGTCAGGCGCTTGGCGTCATAAAACCCGAATGTCAGGAGGTGGTCGGCGGCGTCCGCGCAAATCTGGACGCGCGCCACCCGCCTGCGTAGCATCCGCGCCATGAGACTGACTCAAGGATTGTTCCGGTTCCCGCTGGCCGGGCTGCTGTGCCTGAGTACGGCCGCCTTCGCGGAGAGCCAGCTTAGCGTGCGCGTCACCCCCGCCAATGCCGCCCTGAAGGCCAATATCGAGGCCTACGTGGGTAGCCTCGGCGAGCGGGACGAGGCGGCGTTGCAACGTTTCCGCCGCAATGCCGAGGCGCAGGCGGAAAAGGCGGCCCAGGCGCTCGGCTACTTCCAGGCGCAGATCGACAGCGAGGTGAAGGATGGCAAGCCGCCGAAGCTCACGCTCAAGGTAGTGCCCGGCGAGCCCGTGCGCCTGCGCCAGGTGAACATCCAGGTGCTCGGCGAGGCCGCCAGCCTGGAGAGCTTCCGCTTGCCGTCGGTCAAGCAGCTGAAACCGGGCGCGAAGCTGAACCAGGGTGTCTACGAGGACGCCAAGCGGCTGATCCAGAACCAGGCCTCGCGCTACGGCTTCTTCCAGGGCCGCTTCAGCACCCAGCGCCTGAGCATCGATCCGCGCGCCGGCATCGCCGACATCGACCTGGTCTACGACAGCGGCCAGCGCTACACCTTCGGCAAGGTGAGCTTCGACGGCGACTCGATCATCGAGGAAGAACTGTTGCGCCGCATGGTGCCGTTCAAGGCCGGCCAACCCTATGACTCCGAACTGATCGCCGAACTCAACCAGAACCTGCAATCCAGCGGCTACTTCGAGGGCGTGCGGGTCGACGCCGCGCCGACCCAGGCGCAGGCCGACGGCGCGCGCCAGGCGATCCCGGTAGCGGTCCGGCTGGAGGCGCGCAAGCCCCGGACCATGGGCGTCGGCCTCGGCTTCTCGACCGACGTCGGGGCGCGCGCGAGGTTCAACTGGACCCGCCATTGGGTGAATGCCGAAGGGCATAGCCTGGGATTCGAGTCGGAAATCTCCGCACCACGGCAGAACGTCGGCGCCTGGTACGAGATTCCCCTCGATCCGCCGCTCACCGACAAGCTGCGCTTCACCAGCGGCTACCAGTTCGAAGACCTGGTCGACACCGAGAGCAAGCTGCTGACCCTTGGCGGCGAATGGCACAGCAAGCAGCCCGATGGCTGGCAGCGGGTGGTTTCGCTGAACTGGATGCGCGAGGAGTACAAGCTGGGCGACGACTCCGGGCTGAGCAGCTTCCTGATGCCGGGGATCGGCTACTCGCTGCTGGAGACCGACAACAAGGTCGACCCCAGCCATGGCTACCGCCTGCAGTTCAACGTCAAGGGGGCGAAGGAAGGCCTGCTGGCCGACGCCGACGTACTCCATGTCGACGCCATGGCCAAGGGCCTGACCAGCTTCGCCGGCGGCCATCGCCTGCTCGGCCGCCTGCAGGTAGGCGGAATCGCCACCAACGACTACAAGTCGATCCCGCCCTCGCTGCGCTTCTTCGCCGGCGGTGACCAGAGCGTGCGCGGCTACGACTACCGGACGCTGTCGCCGGAGAATTCCGATGGCGACAAGATCGGCGGCCGCTACATGATCGCCGGCAGCGTCGAGTATCAATATCCGCTGGCCGAGCGCTGGCGCCTGGCGACCTTCGTCGACCAGGGCAACGCCTTCAACTCGCTGGACTTCCCGTCGATCAAGACCGGGGTCGGCTTCGGCGTGCGCTGGGTCTCGCCGGTCGGCCCGTTGCGCCTCGACCTGGCCCATGCGCTCGACGACGACGGCGGTTTCCGCCTGCACTTCTCCATGGGGCCAGAACTGTGAAGGCGCTGAAGATCACCTTGCTGGCCATCGTCGGGCTGCTCCTCGCGCTGCTCCTGGGACTCGCTGCGCTGCTCGGCACCCAGGCCGGCAGCGCCTGGCTGCTCGGCCGCGTGCCGGGCCTGCAGGTCAGCGGCTTCGAGGGTCGCCTCGGTGGCGCCTGGCAGGCACAGCGGCTGTCCTGGGCGCAGGACGGTACGCAACTGGTCGTCGAACGGCCTGAACTGCGCTGGTCGCCGGCCTGCCTGGCGGGGCTGCGCCTGTGCTTGCAGCGGGTGGCCGCCGAACGGGTCGCGCTGGACCTGCCGCCGAGCGGCGACAGCGCCGACAGCGGGCCGATCAGCCTGCCGACGCTGAAACTGCCGCTGAGCATCGAACTCGGCGAAGTGGCGGTCGGCAGCTTCCTGCTCGACGGCAACCAGCAGGTCGCCGAACTCAAGCTGGCGGCCCATTGGCTGGCCGACGGCCTGCACATCGACTCGCTGACGGCGCGGGGCTTCGGCCTGGACCTGGCGCTCCAGGGGCGCTTGCAGCCGAGCGGCGACTGGCCCTTGCAGGCCGAAGCCACGCTCGGCCTGCCCGCTCCCGAAGGCAAGCCGTGGAAGCTGGCCGTCCAGGTCGGCGGTGAGCTGCAGCAGGCGCTGACCCTGAAAGGCCGCAGCAGCGGTTACCTGGACGGCAGCCTGGAAGGACAGTTGCAGGCGCTGGCGGAAAACCTGCCGGCACGATTGCTGATCCGCGCCGACGGTTTCAAGGGTGCGGCCGGACTACCGGACACCTTGACCCTGAATGCCATCCAGCTCGATGCCGGCGGCGATCTCAAGAGCGGTTACCTGATCCGCGGCGGCGCCAGCCTGCCGGGCGAGGGCGGGGCGGTGGCGTTGAGCCTGGACGGGCGGGTCGACGCCCAGGGCGCGGATATCCGCCAACTGCGCCTGGACGCTGGCGGCGAGCAGCGCCTGGAGCTGGTCGGACGCCTGGACTGGCGCGAAAGCCTGGCCGCCGACGCGACCCTGGACTGGAAGGATTTCCCCTGGCTGCGCCTGTATCCGCTGGCGGAGCCGCCGCCGGTGACGCTGAAGACCTTCAAGGCGGAAGTGCATTACCAGGACCAGCGCTACCTGGGCAATTTCAGCGCGGCGGCGAGCGGTCCGGCGGGCGACTTCACGCTGGCCAGTCCGGTGTCCGGCGACCTCGTCCAGCTCAACCTGCCGTCGCTGCAGCTCCGCGCCGGGCAAGGCCAGGCCGAGGGGCGGGTGACGTTGCGTTTCGACAATGGCGTGGCTTGGGATACCGCCCTGCAGCTCAGCGAACTGAACCCGGCGTACTGGGTCGCCGAGCTGCCGGGTTCACTGGCCGGTCCCTTGCGCAGCCAGGGAAGTGTTCGCGACGAGCGGCTGGCGTTGGGCGTGGATCTCGACGTCAAGGGCCGCCTGCGCGGCCAGCCGGCGCTATTCCAGGCGCGCGCCGAAGGCGAGGGGCAGCGCTGGACGCTGGGCAACCTCGACCTGCGCCTGGGGGATAACAAGGTGCAGGGCAGCGGGGCGCTCGACCAGCGCCTGCAAGGCCGCCTGGACATCGCCCTGAACCGTCTCGGCCAGCTTTGGCCGCAACTCTTCGGTCGCCTCGACGGACGCCTCGACCTGGCTGGCAGCCTCGCGGCGCCGCAAGGCAGGCTGAACCTCAAGGGACAGCAGATCGCCTACGCCGAGCAGCGCATCGCCGGCCTCGACCTGCAGGCGAACCTCGATGCCCGGCAGAACGGCACCCTGGCACTGGTCGCTTCCGGCCTGCGCAGCGGCGAAACCGATCTCGGCCTGTTCAAGGCCAATGCCCGCGGCGACCAACGCCGCCAACAACTGGAACTGGACCTGCAAGGTGCCTTGCTCAAGCTCGGCCTGGCCTTCGACGGGCAACTGGAGCGCGGCAACTGGCGCGGTCGCCTGGCGCGCGGCGAGTTGAGCAGCGGCGGCCAGGACTGGAAGCTACAGCAGCCGGCGCGCCTGGAGCGGTTGGCCGACGGCAAGGTCAATTTCGGCGCACATTGCTGGGTATCCGGCGCCGCCAGCCTCTGCGGCGGCGAGCAGCGCCTGCTGCCCGAGCCGCGGCTGCGCTACACCTTGCGCGACTTCCCGCTGGACAGCCTGAAGCAATGGTTCCCCGAGGATTTCGCCTGGCAGGGCAAGCTGAACGGCGACCTGCAACTGGACGTTCCGGCCCGCGGCCCGAGCGGCGTGGTCAGCCTGGACGCCGGCAGCGGTACGCTGCGCCTGCGCGACCAGGGCCAGTGGGTCGACGTCGGCTACGACAGCCTGCGCCTGGAGAGCCGGCTGGCGCCCAACCGCGTCGATACCTCCCTCGACTTCCGCGGACCGAAGCTCGGCGAGTTGCGGGTGCAGGCGCAGATCGACCCGCGCCCGGCGAGCAAGCCGCTGAGCGGCGAGTTCAGCCTGGCCGGCCTCGACCTGTCGGTGGCGCGCCCGTTCGTGCCGATGGTGGAGAAACTGCAAGGCAGGCTGAACGGCAGCGGCCGGCTGTCCGGCGGCCTGCTGGCGCCGCGGGTCGACGGACGGGTGACGCTGAGCGACGGCAACATCGGCGGCGGCGAGCTGCCGACCAGCTTCGAGAACCTTTCCCTCGACGCTCGCATCGCTGGCGAAAGCCTGGAACTCGGCGGCGGCTGGCGCAGCGGCAGGTACGGCCAGGGCAGCCTGTCCGGCAACCTGAGCTGGGGCGAGGCGCTGAACGTCGCCCTGAACATTCGTGGCAACCGCCTGCCGGTGGTGGTCGATCCCTATGCGCAACTGGAGGTTGAACCGGACCTGAAGATCGGCATGGCCGGCCAGGAGCTGGCGATCTCCGGCAAGGTCCTGGTGCCGCGTGGCGACATCACCATCCGCCAGTTGCCGCCATCGACGGTCAAGGTCTCCGACGACGCGGTGATCGTCGGCTCCGAGCAGCCCGAGCAGCAGCCGCTGAAGATGAAGATGGACATCGATGTCGAGGTCGGCCAGGACAAGCTGGCGTTCTCCGGCTTCGGCCTCAGCGCCGAACTGGCCGGCCACCTGCACATCGGCGACAACCTGGATACCCGCGGCGAGCTGAACCTGAACAAGGGCCGCTATCGTGCCTACGGCCAGCGCCTGACGATCCGTAGGGCGCGGCTGTTCTTCGCCGGACCGATCGACCAGCCGTACCTGGATATCGAGGCGATCCGCCGGGTCGACGATGTGGTCGCCGGCCTGCGCCTGACCGGCAGCGCCGAGCAGCCGACCAGCGCGGTATTCTCCGAACCGGCGATGAGCCAGGAGCAGGCGCTGTCCTACCTGGTGCTGGGGCGGCCGATGAGCACCGGCGAAGACAGCAACATGCTCGGCGAGGCGGCCCTGGCCCTGGGCCTGGCGGGTAGCGCACCGCTCACCGGGGAAATCGCCAAGCAGCTCGGCATCCAGGACTTCCAGCTGGACACCGAGGGCACCGGCAACAGCACCAGCGTGGTCGCCAGCGGGAATATCACCGACAAGCTCAGCCTGCGCTATGGTGTTGGAGTGTTCGAACCGGCAAATACCATCGCCTTGCGCTACCAGTTGACCAAACGCCTCTATCTCGAAGCGGCGAGCGGCCTGGCCAGTTCGCTGGACCTGTTCTTCAAGCGCGATTTCTGACGGATGCGCTGATACGGGCCATGCGTAACGCATAAAAGTGTGTCACTTTTAGCGGCGCATCGACGTCGTAGAATGGAGCGGGCGCCGACCGCCAGGTCGGTGCCCGAAGCAACTCGGCACAAGGACTGGCTGACATGATTTCCGTCTATCAACTCAAACCGCGCTTTCAGAATCTTCTTCGTCCCGGCGTGCAGCGCCTCTACCAGCGCGGCATCACTGCCAACCAGGTGACCCTGGCGGCCTGCCTGCTGTCGCTGCTGGTCGGCGCGCTGGTCGCCGGTTTCGCCAGCCATCTCTGGCTGTTCGCCCTCGTTCCGCTGTGGATGTTCCTGCGCATGGCGCTGAACGCGGTGGACGGCATGCTCGCCCGCGAGTTCGGCCAGAAATCCGACTTGGGCGCCTACCTCAACGAACTCACCGACGTGATCGCCGACAGCGGCCTGTACCTGCCGTTCGCCCTGTTGCCGGGAGTCAATCCGCTGTGGGTGGTGCTGGTGGTGCTGCTGGCGGTGATCAGCGAATATGCCGGTGCGCTGGGCACCATGGTCGGCGCTTCGCGCCGCTACGACGGCCCGATGGGCAAGAGCGACCGGGCGCTGTGTTTCGGCGTGATCGGCGCCGGGGTGGCCAGCGGCCTGTTGCCGCTGGCCTGGATCGACTGGCTGATGTTGCTGATCGCGGCCCTGCTGCTGCTGACCATCGGCAACCGTGTGCGCCAGGGCCTGGCCGAGCTGGCCGCGAGTCGGCGGGGCCGCGACGACCAGGCCTGAGCGGGAATGGGCGAACGCCATGGAGGTGGGCGCCCGCAGGAAGCAATCCCGCCGGGTTCCCGGCCGGGGCAACGACATAGGGACATCACATGCGCGACGTACAGGAATTGCGTTTCACCACCCACGACGGGGTAGAACTCTTCTACCGCCACTGGCCGGCCAGCCGCCCGGCGCCGGACGGCACGCGCCAGGCGGTGCTGCTGTTCCACCGCGGCCATGAGCACTCCGGGCGGATCGCCCACCTGGTCGACGAACTCGACCTGCCGGAACACGACTTCTTCGCCTGGGACGCCCGTGGCCACGGCCTCTCGCCAGGCGCCCGCGGCGATAGCCCGAGCTTCGCCACCAGCGTGCGCGACGTACAGACCTTCGTCGACCATATCCAGGCCGTCCACGGTATCGCCGAAGAGCGGATGGCGGTGGTGGCGCAGAGCGTCGGCGCGGTGCTGGTTGCCACCTGGGCCCACGACTACGCGCCGAAGGTGCGCGCACTGGTGCTGGCTTCGCCGGCGTTCCAGGTCAAGCTCTACGTGCCGTTCGCCCGCAGCGGGCTGAAACTGATGCGCCTGTGGCGCGGCAATTTCTTCGTCAACAGCTATGTCAAGGCACGCTTCCTCAGTCACGACCCGCAGCGGATCGCCTCCTACGACAGCGACCCGCTGATCGCCAAGGCGATCTCGGTGAACGTCCTGCTCGGCCTCTACGAAGCTGCCGAGCGGGTGGTAGCGGACGCACAGGCGA
Organism: Pseudomonas sp. HMSC067G02; assembly: GCF_001813485.1. NCBI lineage: Bacteria > Pseudomonadati > Pseudomonadota > Gammaproteobacteria > Pseudomonadales > Pseudomonadaceae > Pseudomonas > Pseudomonas sp. HMSC067G02. The sequence goes on along the minus strand of NZ_KV812700.1, from coordinate 62,715 downwards.
TCCAGATTCCCACCCAACTGCTGATTTCCGGGGCCGACTTCGTCGTCCATCGTGCGCCGCAGGAGCGCTTCTTCGAGCGTCTCGGCAGCCTGCGCAAGGAAAAGCACATCCTGCCCGGCTTCTTCCACGACACCCTTGGCGAGCGCGATCGTCACCTGGCCGTCGGCCGTGCCCGGCGCTTCCTCCTCGAGGCATTCGCCACGGTCCCAGAACGACCGAGCCTGCTCGATGCCGACCGCCTGGGTCATACCTGCGCCGAGGCCGAGGCGCTGGCCGCGCCGTTGCCGAAGAACTCGCCGCGCGATCTCTACTGGCGCGCCACCCGTGCCGGCCTGCGCCTGGGCAGCCTGTGGTCGGACGGGGTCAAGCTGGGCTTCGACACCGGTTTCGATTCCGGCAGCACCCTCGACTATGTCTACCGCAACCAGCCCAGCGGCAGCGGCCCGCTGGGTCGCCTGATCGACCGCAACTACCTGGACTCCATCGGCTGGCGCGGCATCCGCCAGCGCAAGCTGCACGCCGAGGATCTGCTGCGCCTGGCCATGCAGCGGTTGCGCGAGGAGCAGCGCGAGGTGCGCATCGTCGACATCGCCGCCGGCCACGGCCGCTACATCCTCGAAGCCCTGCAAGGCGTCGAGCCGCTGCCGGAAAGCATCCTCCTGCGCGACTACAGCGAGATCAACGTGCGTGACGGCAGCGCCCTGATCGAAAGCAAGGGCCTCGCCGGCATCGCCCGCTTCGTCAAGGGCGACGCCTTCGATCGCGCCGACCTGGCGGCGCTGCAACCGAAGCCGAGCCTCGGGGTGGTTTCCGGGCTCTACGAGCTGTTCGCCGACAACCGCATGGTCGGCGACTCCCTCGCCGGCCTCGGCGAGGCGTTGGAGGAGGGCGGCTACCTGGTCTACACCGGACAGCCCTGGCACCCGCAGCTGGAACTGATCGCCCGCGCGCTGACCAGCCACCGCCAGGGCCAGGCCTGGGTGATGCGGCGCCGGACCCAGGCGGAAATGGACCAACTGGTGGCCGCCGCCGGCTTCCGCAAGATCACCCAGCGGGTCGACCAGTGGGGCATCTTCAGCGTATCGCTGGCGCAGAAGGTCGCCCGCTGATGGCGCCGCGCGAGCCGGGGGTACTGAAGCGGGCGGTGCTCTGGCTGCTGTTCCTCGGCCCGTTCTTCTTCGCCAGCTATGGCCTGGCCAACTGGTTGACCAGCCAGCGCGGCGACGTCGGCAGCCTGGTCTTCGACTGGGAACGCGGGATGCCGCTGTGGCCCTGGACCATCCTGCCGTACTGGTCGATCGACCTGCTCTACGGCCTGTCGCTGTTGTTGCCGCGAGACAAGCGCGAGCTGGACACCCACTGCCTGCGCCTGCTCAGCGCCCAGGTGCTGTCGGTGACCTGCTTCCTGCTGTTCCCCCTGCGCTTCACCTTCGAACGGCCGGAACTGGGCGGCGTGTTCGGCTGGCTGTTCGACGTGCTGATGGGGTTCGACAAACCGTACAACCAGGCACCGTCGCTGCACATCGCCCTGCTGGTAGTGCTCTGGGTCTGCTACGCGCGCTACGCCAGCGGCGCCTGGCGCTGGCTGCTGCATGGCTGGTTCGCGCTGATCGGGCTGTCGGTGCTGACCACCTGGCAGCACCATTTCATCGACGTGCCCACCGGTGCGCTGGCCGGCTGGCTGTGCGTCTGGCTGTGGCCGCAGGCGCAGCCCGCGCCGTTCGCCCGCGCCAGCCTGAGCCGCGACCGGCAACGGCGGCGGCTGGCTGCTCGCTACGGCCTCGGCGCGCTGGCCTGCGCCGCCGTCGCCTTTGCCGTCGGTGGTGCGGCGTTGTGGCTGTGCTGGCCGGCGCTGGCGCTGGCGCTGGTGGCGCTGAACTACCTGCTGTTCGGCGCCGCCGGCTTCCAGAAGGGCAGCACTGGCCGCCTGAGCGCCGCCGCGCGTTGGCTGCTGGCGCCATATCTGCTTGCCGCGCGGATCAATGCCTGGCTCTGGACCCGTCGCCGGCCGCAGCCGGACGAGGTGCTGCCGGGCCTCTGGCTGGGGCGCCTGCCGTCGTCCGCGGAACTGGCCGACGGCCGCTTCCGCGCATTGCTCGACGCTACCGCCGAACTTTCCTGCGAGCCGCAGGGGCTGGCCTATCGCAGCCTGCCGTTGCTCGACCTGGTCGCGCCGGACGTCGGGGACTGCCGGCGCGCCGCCGCGCTGATCGACGAACTGCTGGCGCAAGGGCCGCTGCTGGTGGCCTGTGCCCTGGGCTATTCGCGCAGCGCCACGCTGGTCGCCGCCTGGCTGCTGCTCAGCGGCCGCGCGGCGGACGTCGAGTCGGCCGTGGCGGTGTTACGCCGGGCGCGACCGCAAGTGCTGCTGGGCGAGGCCCAGCGGCGGACCCTCGCGGCGCTGAGCGGGAGCGTGCCGGAGCCATCGGCGGAACTGGGCGAGGTGCGCCATGCCTGAGCAATCCCTGGCCCTGGTGGCGGCGCTGCTGCGCCGTGGCCGCGAGCTTGACCGGCTGTCCGCCGCACTGACCCTGCTGGCCATCGGGCTGGGCCTGTACCAGGCCGTGCAGGGCATCGGCTGGCGCTATTTCGCTGAGGCGATGCTGGCGATCGCCATGCTCGGCCTGTGGCAGAAGTACTGGGCGCTGCGAGTGGCCCTGGACGCCGAACTATTCGAACGTTTCAGCCGCGTCGGCGACAGGCTGGAAGCGCAGACCCAAGACCTGGACCGGGCCCTGGCCGACCTCGGCCTGGCCCGCGCGGACGCCGCGGAGCGCACCTGGAACCAGCGCAGCCGCGGCGCCCTGCGCCTGCTACGCTGGCAGGCGCTGGCCTGTGGCGCCCAGTTCCTGCTGGCCTTGTCGTGCCTGTTGTCGATCCCTCTATTCAACGCTCAAACCTGAAGAGTCTTCCCATGCTCGAATCAGTCGTCGCCTATGGCATCATCGCCGGCGCCCGCGCCATCACCGGCTTGCGCAGCCTCTGGCTGGGCACCACGCCGATCCCCAAGCAACGCATCTATTACGCCAACCACAGCAGCCATGGCGACTTCGTCCTGCTCTGGGCCTCGTTGCCGCCGGAGGTGCGGCGGCGTACCCGGCCGGTGGCGGGCGCCGACTACTGGAACAAGGCCGGCCTGCGCAGCTACGTGATCAACAAGGTGTTCAACGGCGTGCTGGTCGACCGCCAGCGCAGCGAGGCCAATGCCAATCCGCTCGAACCCCTCGACCGCGCCCTGGACGGCGGCGACTCGCTGATCATCTTCCCCGAGGGCACCCGCAACCTGGACGACGAGGTCAAGCTGTTGCCATTCAAGAGCGGTATCTACCACCTGTCCCTGGCCCACCCGGAGGTCGAGCTGGTGCCGGTCTGGCTGGCCAACCTCAACCGGGTCATGCCCAAGGGCCGCATGCTGCCGTTGCCGCTGCTCTGCACCCTGAGCTTCGGCAAGCCGCTGGTCGCCACGGCGGAAGAAGGCAAGGAGGCGTTCCTCGAACGAGCGCGCATGGCCCTGCTGGACCTGGCGCCGGAAGAGGAGGCCTGAGATGAACGAACAGACCTGGATGCTCTTCGGCGGGATCGGCGCGCTGCTGCTGCTCGCCTCGCTGGTCGGCTTCGTCCTCAAGTGGCGCGCCGGTCCCGGCCCGAACGCGGTGATCGACAACCTGAACGCGCGGATCAACGCCTGGTGGGCGATGGTCCTGGTGATCGGTTTCGCCTTCTGGCTCGGCCAGGCGGCGGTGATCCTGCTGTTCTATGGCGTGTCGTTCTACGCCCTGCGCGAGTTCATCACCCTCACCCCGACCCGGCGCAGCGACTACCCGGCGCTGGTGGCGGCGTTCTACTTCGTGCTGCCGATGCAGTACCTGCTGATCTACATCGACTGGTACAGCATGTTCTCGATCTTCATCCCGGTGTACGTGTTCCTGCTGTTGCCGATCCTCGCCTCGCTGGGCGGCGACACCAAGCACTTCCTCGAGCGCGCCTCGAAAGTGCAGTGGGGCCTGATGCTGGCGGTGTTCTGTATCTCCTTCGTGCCGGCGCTGCTGACCCTCGACATCCCCGGCTTCGAGGGGCGCAACCTGCTGCTGATCGCCTACCTGGTGATCGTCGTGCAGCTCTCCGACGTGATGCAGTACATCTGCGGCAAGCTGTTCGGCAAGCGCAAGATCGCTCCCAACCTGTCGCCGTCGAAGACCGTCGAAGGCTTCGTCGGCGGCATCGCCCTGGCCACCGCCATCGGCGCCTCGCTGTGGTGGATCACCCCGTTCAACCTCTGGCAGGCGGCGCTGATCGCGCTGCTGATCAACCTGCTGGGCTTCTTCGGCGGCCTGGTGATGTCGGCGATCAAGCGCGACCGCGGGGTCAAGGACTGGGGGCACATGATCGAAGGTCACGGTGGCATGCTCGACCGCCTGGACTCGGTGTGCTTCGCCGCGCCGATCTTCTTCCACGTGGTGCGCTACTGGTGGACGCCCTGAGGTTCGCCTGGCGCCGTTTCCCCGCCGTGTAGGCAGCCAGGAAATTGCGAGCGATAGAGACCCGTAGGGCGAATACCGCCACAGGCGGTATCCGCCGATACCCCGGATAAGCGGCGGATAACCGCAAGCGGTGATTCGCCCTACAACCAGGCTCCGGCATACGGGGACGTGACCGCAGCTTCACTGTCTCAGAGATTGACCAGGCGCATGCCTTCCTCGCTATAGCGACTGCCGGCGACCGCCTCGGCGGGGAAGATCGCATCCAGCTCGGCCAGTTCCGCCGCGCTCAGGCGCAGTTCCGTCGCGGCGACGTTCTCCTCCAGGTAGCGCCGCTGCTTGGTGCCGGGAATCGGGATCAGGTCATCGCCCTGCGCCAGCACCCAGGCCAGCGCCAGTTGCGAGGGTTTCACGCCCTTGGCCGCGGCCAGTTCGCCGACCTTGTCCACCAGCTTCAGGTTCTTCGCGAAGTTCTCGCCCTGGAAGCGCGGGCTGAAACGGCGGTAATCGTCGGCGGCGAAGTCTTCCGGGCGCTTCAGGGTGCCGGTAAGGAAACCTCGGCCCAGCGGGCTGTAGGGGACGAAGGCGATGCCCAGGCGACGGCAGGCGGCGAGCACCCCGGTGTCCTCCGGATCGCGGGTCCACAGCGAGTACTCGCTCTGCAACGCGCTGATCGGGTGCACCCGGTGGGCACGTTCGAGGGTTTCCGCCGAGGCTTCGCTGAGGCCGATGTGGCGGATCTTGCCGGCCTTCACCAGGTCGGCGAGGGCGCCGACGCTGTCCTCGATGGGCACCTGCGGGTCCATGCGGTGCTGATAGTAAAGGTCCAGGCGGTCGGTACCGAGGCGCTTCAGGCTGCCTTCGATGGCGCGGCGGATATACGCCGGGCTGCCGTCGACGCCGCGCGCCTGGGGATTGGCAGGGTCGCGGACGATGCCGAACTTGCTGGCCAGGAACACCTGCTCGCGTTTGCCGCGCAGGGCCTCGCCGAGCAGTTCCTCGTTGCTGTGCGGGCCGTACATGTCGGCGGTATCGAAGAAGTTCAGCCCGAGTTCCACGGCGCGATGCAGGGTGGCGATGGCCTCCTGGCGGTCGCCGCCGGTGGTGTAGAAGTCGGTCATGCCCATGCAGCCGAGGCCGATGGCGGAGACGGAAGGGCCGTTGTGGCCGAGTTGACGGGTTTTCATGTGTCGAGCCTCGCGGGAGGGAAGGAAAACGCCGTCATTCTTCGCTCCGCATTGGCCTGGATAAAGCCCATAATTACGGTTTTACCATTCGTATTTTCCAAATAATCGAGGACGTCCGATGGATCGTTTCCAGGCCATGCAGGCCTTCACCCGCATCGTCGAGCTGGGCGCCTTCGGCAAGGCCGCGGACAGCCTGGAGCTGCCGCGCGCCAGCGTGACCCAGGCGATCCAGCAACTGGAGGCGCACCTTGGCGTGCAGTTGCTGCAGCGCACCACCCGCCAGGTCAGCCTGACCCTCGACGGGCAGGCCTACTACGAGCGTTGCGTGCGCCTGCTGGCGGACCTGGAGGAGGCGGAAAGCTGCTTTCCACGCGTCCTGAACAACCCGCGCGGGCGCTTGCGGGTCGACCTGCCGGGCGCACTGGGGCGGATGCGGGTGATTCCGTTCCTGCCGGAGTTCTGCGAGCGCTACCCGGAACTGGAGCTGCAGTTGAGCAGCAACGATCGCCTGGTCGACCTGCTGCGCGAGGGTGCGGACTGCGTGCTGCGGGTCGGCGAGCTGCACGATTCCAGCCTGGTCGGCCGGCACCTGGCCGACCTGCCGCAGGTGACCTGCGCCAGCGCCGCCTACCTGGAGCGTCATGGCCATCCGCGGCAGCTCGCCGAACTCGGCGGGCACCTCGCGGTGAACTACCAGTCGCCTTCCAGCGGGCGTACCGCCGACTTCGAGTTCAGCGTCGACGGGCGCCTACGCACGCTGCCGATGCGCAGCCGGGTCAGCGTCAACAACGCCGATGCCTACGTCGCCGCCTGCCGGGCCGGGCTCGGGCTGATCCAGGCGCCGCACTATCACGTCGCCGCCGGCCTGGCCGACGGCAGCCTCCGACAAGTGCTCGGCGAATGGTTGCCGCCATCGCTGCCGCTGCATGCCGTGTATCCCTCGCAGCGCCAGTTGTCGCCGCGGGTGAGGGTGTTCGTCGACTGGCTGGTGGAACTGTTCGGTCGCCAGGCGGCCGGCGAGACGCAATGAGACGCAGGCTTCCTGGTGAAGATTTTTCTCGATTTCGCCGGGATAACCTCGTTAGGATCGGCAGCCTTGGCCTGTCGAGCAGGGATGTTCGTCCGAGTTCCGGATGCCCACTGCCGCCAGGCCGCATTCATTCGAACAAGAATAAGGATCGCTGATGGAAAGCTTGCAGAAGTGGGTGGTCGACCTGAACGGCGTGGTCTGGGGGCCGTTGATGCTGGTGCTGATTCTCGGCACCGGCCTGTACCTGATGCTGGGGTTGAAGTTCATGCCCCTGGTGCGCCTGGGAGTCGGCTTTCGCCTGCTCTGGCAGGGGCGTAGCAAGGATGACGAGAGCAGCGGCGAGATCAGCCCGTTCCAGGCGCTGATGACCTGCCTGGCGGCCACCGTCGGTACCGGCAACATCGCCGGGGTGGCCACGGCGATCTTCCTCGGCGGCCCGGGCGCGCTGTTCTGGATGTGGTGCACCGCGCTGGTGGGAATGGCCACCAAGTTCTCCGAAGTGGTGCTGGCGGTGCACTACCGCGAGAAGGATGAGCGCAACGAACACGTCGGCGGTCCGATGTATGCCATCAAGAACGGTCTGGGCAAGCGCTGGGCCTGGCTCGGCGCGGCCTTCGCGCTGTTCGGCGGGCTCGCCGGCTTCGGTATCGGCAACATGGTCCAGGTCAACAGCATGGCCGATGCCCTGGAGGTTTCCTTCGGCGTGCCCGACTGGGTCACCGGGGTCGCCACCATGCTCGTCACCGGGCTGGTGATCCTTGGCGGCATCCGCCGTATCGGCAAGGTCGCCGAAGCCCTGGTGCCGTTCATGTGCGTCGGCTACATCGTCGCCTCGGTGATCGTCCTGGTGGTCCATGCCGAGGCGATTCCCGGCGCGTTCCAACTGATCTTCACCCACGCCTTCACGCCGATCGCCGCCACCGGCGGCTTCGCCGGCGCAGCGGTGATGGCGGCGATCCGTTTCGGCGTCGCACGCGGGATCTTCTCCAACGAGGCTGGCCTCGGCACCGCCGGCATTGCCCAGGCCGCCGGCACGACCCATAGCGCGGTGCGTTCGGGCCTGATCGGTATGCTCGGCACCTTCATCGATACCCTGATCATCTGCAGCCTGACCGGCCTGGCGATCATCACCTCGGGCGTCTGGACCAGCGGCGCCAGCGGCGCGGCGCTGTCCTCGGCGGCGTTCGAGGCGGCGATGCCGGGCGTCGGCCACTACATCCTGTCGCTGGCCCTGGTGGTGTTCGCCTATACCACCATCCTCGGCTGGAGCTACTACGGCGAGCGCTGCTGGGAGTACCTGGTGGGCACCCGGGCGATCCTGCCGTTCCGGATCGTCTGGACCCTGGCGATTCCGTTCGGCGCCATGACCCAGCTGGACTTCGCCTGGCTGGTGGCGGATACCCTCAACGCGCTGATGGCGATTCCCAACCTGATCGCCTTGCTGCTACTGAGTCCGGTGGTGTTCCGCCTGACCCGGGAGTATTTCGCCAAGGCCAGGAGTTGAGCCTCGGGGGACGGCGACGCTCAAACCCGAGGTTTTCGCTCGGGTAAAGCGTGCTAGCATCGTCGCCGGCCCCGAATGCTTCCGCTGCCGGCCACAGGGCCGGCGGCTTCTCACTGACTAGAAGGATCAACGCAATGGCTCAAGTGACTCTCAAGGGCAACCCGGTCAACGTCGATGGCCAGCTCCCGCAGAAAGGCGCCCAGGCTCCGGCCTTCAGCCTGGTCGGCGGCGACCTCGCCGACGTGACCCTGGAAAACTTCGCCGGCAAGCGCAAGGTGCTGAACATCTTCCCCAGCGTCGACACCCCGACCTGCGCCACCTCGGTGCGCAAGTTCAACGTCGAGGCCGGCAAGCTGGCCAACACCGTGGTGCTGTGCATCTCCGCCGACCTGCCGTTCGCGCAGAAGCGCTTCTGCGGCGCCGAAGGCCTGGAGAACGTAGTCAACCTGTCGACCCTGCGCGGTCGCGAGTTCCTCGAGAACTATGGCGTGGCCATCGCCAGCGGCCCGCTGGCCGGCCTGGCCGCGCGCGCCGTGGTGGTGCTCGACGAGCAGAACAAGGTGCTGCACAGCGAACTGGTCGGCGAAATCGCCGACGAGCCGAACTACGCGGCGGCCCTGGAGGCTCTCTGAGCCCCACGGCCAACCCGCTTCGTCCCATGACCGTCGGCCAGGCTGGCTGGTAACGGGCGAACCCGATTCCCTTGGCTGCTCGCCTCGGGCCATGAGCAGGGCGGATAATCGCAGCGCGGTCATCCGCCCTGCGTCGCAGAGACGCAGCGCTAGCGCATGGCGACCTGGTGGCGCCGGCTGACGCTGGCGAAGGCGCTCCGGAACGCCTGCATCTCTTCCTCGCTGCCTACCGTCACGCGGACCCAGTTGGGCCAGGAGGCCCACGGGCGGCCGACGTGCACCCGCTGTTTCTCCAGTTCGGCGATGACCAGCTCGGCGGGACGGCGCATATCCACCATGAAACAGTTGGACTGCGAGGCGGTGCAGCGGAAGCCCTGCTGGCGTAGCCAGGCGATGGTGCGCTCGCGGACCTCTGCGTTCTGCTGCTTGCGCCGTGGCACCAGGTCGTCGTCACGCAGGCTTTCCAGCCCGGCGTGGGCGGTCGGCGAGGGCACCACGTTGTGGCCGCCGAAGCGCTCCAGCCGCGCCAGCAGCTGCGGATGCCCGATGGCCAGGCCGAGCCGGGCGCCGGCCATCCCGTAGAGTTTCGAGAAGGTACGCAGGACCAGCACATCCTGGCGCTGGACGGCCAGGCCAACGACGCTGGGTGCGTCGGAAAAATGGATATACGCCTCGTCGACTAGCACCACGCTGCGCTCGGGCTTGCGTTCGATCGCCCTGACGATCCGCTCGTGCGGGGTGAGGGTGCCGGTCGGGTTGTTCGGGTTGCAGATATAGATCAGCCCGGCGTCCCGTTGCGCGGCGGCGAGCATGCGCTCGATGTCGTGGGCCGCCTCGGCGTCCAGCGGCACGGCAGCGACCTTCGCCCCCTGGGCCTGGGCGGCGCCGACCACGGAGTCGTAGGAGGGATCGGCCATGACCAGTCTGCGCTCCTTGCCGGTGAACGCCGCGACGGCGTATTGCAGCGGCTGGCGCGAGCCGCAGTAGGCATGCACGCATTCGGCGGGGATGCCGTTCTGCTTGGCGAACAGGCCGACCAGGGCGTCCTGCGCGTCGTAGTCGTAGCGGCCGCAGAGCGCGGCCGCCTGCTGCATGGCGGCCCTGGCCTTGGCGGAGGGGCCGTAGGGGCTTTCGTTGAAATCCAGGAAGGTCTCTTGCGGCTTCCCGGCGGCGCTTGTCGCGCCGCTCCCGGCGAAGGCTCGTGGGCTCAGCAGGATGCTGCTGGAGGCCAGGGCGGTCAGGGTCACGAACGAACGACGACTCAAAGCGGGCATAGCTTCACCTCCGTGTACCGAATGGGATATGCGTGCGGTGGGTTCCTCTCGGGCGTGTGTCACCAGAGTGGAGAACGAGGAGGGAGCCGGTCCGTTTATGGTGGCGTGATAATGGCGCCAGAATATCGGCGGGTGTTCTTCGGATTGCGCACGCGGCGCTCCCGGGCGGCGAACCGCCGGGGAGCGCCGCGCGGGCTCAGAGCGTGAGGGTGAAGCGCCCGGTCAACGCGCCCGGCAGGTGCATCGAGTCGGTCTGGCGTTCGCCGTAGGTATTGCTGGACAGGCGCAGTTCGCGCTCGTGGCTGAGGTCTTCCAGGTGGGCGCCGAGGAAGCTGTACAGGCTGTCGTCGAAGCGCATGGTGCTGACCGGCGCCCGAATCTGGCCGTTCTCCACCCAGAAGGTGGCGAAGCGGGTCATTCCGGTCAGGCGCGCGGCGGGCATGTCCGAGTAGTTCAGGTACCACAGGTTGCCGATGTACAGGCCGGTATCCAGGGCCTCGAGGATGCGCGCCTGTTCCAGGCTGCCGCCGGCCATGTCCAGCGCCGTGGGCGCCTCGTTGGCGCCGGCGCCATTGGCTACCAGGCCATATTCGCGGGCGCTGCGCGAACTCACCAGGCGTCCGCTCAGGCGGCCGTTGCCGACCAGTTCGACCTCGGCGCGCGGCGAGCCTTCCGCGCTGAATGCCGGGGAGGGCGAGGTGGCAGGGCGCTCGGCGAGGTTCAGCAGCGGGCTGAGCAGGGCGTCGCCGTTCTGCAGGCGTTGCAAGGGGCTTTCACCGGTAGCCAGGGCGCGCGCGGAAAAACCGCCCCAGCAGAGCATCTGCATGACTTCCTCGAGCGCCGCCGGTGCCAGGTAGGCGCGGTAGTCGCCGGGGCGCAACTGGCGCAGCGGCTTGCCCAGGTGGCCGAGCTGCTCCCGGGCCTGTTCGAAGCGCCGGGCGAAGGCTTCGTCGTCCCAGCGCTGGCCGGCGTAGTCGGCCTTCACCGCCTGGCCATTGCCGTGGAACAGGCTCCAGTCGAAGTTGAAGCTGCTGCCGGCATGCCAGCCGAAGGCGCCCCAGGAGTTGGCGAAGCCACGGAACAGCGGTCCGGCGGCATAGATGCCGACCAGGTCGAGGTCGCGCGCCTGGCGTTCGAGGCTGGCCAGCAGCGCGCCGCTGTCGGGCGCTGCGCCGAGGTCCTGGTTCTCTCGCTGCCAGGCCGAGGTGTCGAGCAGCAGATAGGGATCGGCGGGAATCCAGGCCAGGCTCTGGCGCAGTTGCCGAAGGCCTTCGGCCAGACGCTGGCGGTCTTCTTCCGGCGCGCCGGAGAGCGTCAGGTCGAGGCTCGCCTGGCGTTCGTCGCGAATCAGCCGGAGCAGCGCGCTGGCCTGGCGCACCCGGCCGGCCTGGCGCACCCGCGCCCGGTTGAAGCGGATGAACTCGGAGTCCTCGGCGCTGTACCAGAGGGTGAAGTCCTCGCCCTCGGCCAGATGCCGGCGCAGGTCCTCGGCGAGGGCTTCGAAATGCTGTCTCTGGTGCATCAGGTATCTCCCCCGAATACGTCCACATCGCTGAATACGCAGGCCGGCGAGGCGTGGCCGACACGGATCACCTGGTTCGGCTCGCCCTTGCCGCAGTAGGGCGTGCCGAGCACCTCGAAGGTGCCGGCGTCGCCCACCGCGCTGAGGTTGCGCCAGAACTGCGCGGAGATGCCCCGGTAGTTGGGGTTCTTCACCACGCCCTTGAGTTCGCCGTCCTCGATCAACTGGCCCCATTCGCAGCCGAACTGGAACTTGTTGCGTGCGTCGTCGATCGACCAGGAGCGGTTGTAGGACATCAGCACCCCGCGCTCGATACCGCCCACCAGTTGGGCGAAGCTCTTGTCGCCGGGCTCCAGGTTGAGATTGGCCATGCGGTCGATGGGCGCGCGGTTCCAACTGCTGGCGCGGCTGTTGGCGACGCCCTCCAGGCCGCTGCGGTGTTGTGACAGGGCGCCGCCGAGCGGGCGCAGCAGGCGGCCTTCGCGGATCAGGTATTCCTTGCGCGCGGGGCTGCCGTCGTCGTCCTGGCGGTAGCTGGCCAGCTCCTCGGGGATTTCCGGGTCGAAGCTGACGTTGAGCAGGCTGGAGCCGTACTGGTAGCGACCGAAGTCCTCGGTCTTGATGAAGCTGGTACCGGCGTAGTTGCGCTCGTCGCCGAGGATGCGATCCAGCTCCAGCGGGTGGCCGATCGACTCGTGGATCTGCAGGATCATCTGGTCCGGCATCAGCAGCAGGTCGCAGCGGCCGCTCGGGGTGTTCGGCGCCGCCAGCAGTTGCAGGGCCTGGTCGGCGATGCGCGGCGCGGCGCCGACCAGGCCGAGGCGCTCGATCACTTCGGCGCCGCCCTGCTGGCCGGCATGGTGGCCGCCGAAACTGCGGGTCTGGCTGTCATGGCCGTCGTAGGCGGTGACGCTGGCGCCGGGATAGACGAAGCGCTGCTCGTGGTATTGCTCGGCGCCGGCGCTGTTCAGGTAGAGCTGTTCCTGGCGGCTGACTTCGAGGAATACGCTCCAGTTCACCAGGCGCTCGTCGCGCGGCACCTTGGCGGACTCCTCGGCGAGCAGTTCGTAGCACTCGGCGAGGGAGGGGAAAGGGGCGTCCTGGTTCGGCGAGCGATACTGCGAGCGGCCGCTTGCCGGCGGCAATCCGCGGACGTCGAACAGGGCGTGCCGGGCGATCCGCTCGGCCTGCTCCAGGGCGGTCTGCAGGCCGGCCGCGGAGAGATCGTTGGTGGCGGCGTAGGCTTCCACGCCGTTCAGCCGTACGCAGAGCATGGCGCCGCGGTCCTGGCTGAAGTGCGGCGGTTCGCTGACGTTGCGGCGCACCGAGAGGTACTCGCCGCTACGCTGGACGTAGCGCAAGGAGTGGAATTCGGCGCGACTGCGGAGCGCCGCGAAGCGGTGTTTCAACGGGTCGATCATCTGTGCGTCCCTGGCCGATTGCGGAGTGGGCGAGTGCAGGACGCTCTATTTCAAGCCTTCGCCCGTAACGGAGCAAGCCGTTTGTTGTCATAGCCTGGTGCCAGGCTGCGGGTGGCTCGCCGAAGCATGCGGGCGGAATGCCTAACTATCGGTAAAGCAAGGGTAAATAGCGGGTAAAGAGGCTTTGCCTGGGCCCCCGCAATGCTTATCGTGCAGCCTGGAAAAAGCGCCTCCGTTCTAAGCCTGAAGAAGAACCATGACTCCAACGACCGGTAAATCCAAGTTCCGTACCCTGCGCCCGTGGCTGATCACCGCCCTGGCCTTCGCCGCCGTGATCGGCCTGGTGATGTGGCTGGCGGCGCCCGCCTCGGCGCCGTCCTCCGACGGGCGACCCGGTCGCGGCGGCAAGCCGGGCGCCGCGCTGCCCAAGGCCAACGCGCTCACCGTCGGCGTGGCCAGGGTGGAGCAGGGCGACCTGGCGCTGCATTTCAACGCGCTTGGCACCGTCACCGCCTTCAACACGGTGAACGTCAAGCCGCGGGTCAACGGCGAGCTGGTCAAGGTGCTGTTCCAGGAGGGGCAGGAGGTCAAGGCCGGCGACCTGCTGGCGGTGGTCGACCCGCGTACCTACAAGGCGGCGCTGGCCCAGGCCGAGGGCACGCTGATGCAGAACCAGGCGCAACTGAAGAACGCCGAGATCGACCTGCAGCGCTACAAGGGGCTGTACGCCGAGGACTCGATCGCCAAGCAGACCCTGGATACCCAGGAAGCCCAGGTCCGCCAGTTGCAGGGCACCATCCGTACCAACCAGGGCCAGGTCGACGACGCCCGCCTCAACCTGACCTTCACCGAGGTCCGCGCACCGATTTCCGGGCGCCTCGGCCTGCGCCAGGTGGACATCGGCAACCTGGTCACCAGCGGCGATACCACGCCGCTGGTGGTGATCACCCAGGTCAAGCCGATCTCGGTGGTGTTCAGCCTGCCGCAGCAGCAGATCGGCACCGTCGTCGAGCAGATGAACGGCCCCGGCAAGCTGGCGGTCACCGCGCTGGACCGCAACCAGGACAAGGTTCTCGCCGAAGGCACCCTGACCACCCTGGACAACCAGATCGACACCACCACCGGCACGGTCAAGCTCAAGGCACGCTTCGAGAACGCCGACGGCAAGCTGTTCCCCAACCAGTTCGTCAACGTGCGCCTGCTGGCGCAGACCCTGAAGGGCGTGCTGACCATTCCGGCCAACGCCGTGCAGCGCGGCACCAACGGTATCTATGTGTACGTGGTCGGCGCCGACAACAAGGTCAGCCAGCGCAGCGTCGCCATCGGCACCAGCGAGAACGAGCGGGTGGTGGTGGAAAGCGGCCTGAAGGCCGGCGAGCAGGTGGTGGTGGAAGGCACCGACCGCCTGCGCGACGGTATGGAAGTGCGTGTCGCCGAGGCCTCCCCGCAGGTCCTCGAGGGCGAGCCGCAGAAACCGCAGACTGGCCGCCCCAGCGGCCTCCAGGGCGACTCGGTGGGTAGCGGGAGCGCTGAATGAACCCGTCCCGCCCGTTCATCCTGCGGCCGGTCGCGACCACCCTGCTGATGGTGGCGATCCTGCTCTCGGGCCTGATCGCCTACCGCTTCCTGCCGATCTCGGCGTTGCCGGAAGTGGACTACCCGACCATCCAGGTGGTCACCCTGTACCCCGGTGCCAGCCCGGAGATCATGACCTCGTCGATCACCGCGCCGCTGGAGAACCAGCTCGGGCAGATTCCGGGGCTCAACGAGATGTCTTCCAGCAGTTCCGGCGGCGCCTCGGTGATCACCCTGCAATTCAGCCTGCAGAGCAACCTCGATGTCGCCGAGCAGGAAGTCCAGGCGGCGATCAACGCCGCGCAGAGCCTGCTGCCCAACGACCTGCCGAACCAGCCGGTGTTCAGCAAGGTGAACCCGGCGGACGCACCGATCCTGACCCTGGCGGTGATGTCCGACGGCATGCCGCTGCCGCAGATCCAGGACCTGGTGGATACCCGCCTGGCACAGAAGATCTCGCAGATCTCCGGGGTCGGCCTGGTCAGCATCAGCGGCGGCCAGCGCCCGGCGGTGCGGGTGCGCGCCAACCCGACGGCGCTGGCGGCGGCCGGGCTGAGCCTGGAGGACCTGCGCAGCACGGTGACCAGCAACAACCTCAACGGCCCCAAGGGCAGCTTCGACGGCCCGACCCGCGCCTCGACCCTGGACGCCAACGACCAGTTGCGCTCGGCCGACGCCTACCGCGACCTGATCATCGCCTACAAGAACGGCTCGCCGCTGCGCATCCGCGACGTCGCCAGCGTCGAGGACGACGCCGAGAACGTGCGCCTGGCCGCCTGGGCCAACAACCTGCCGGCGGTGGTGCTGAACATCCAGCGCCAGCCGGGGGCCAACGTGATCGAGGTGGTCGACCGGATCAAGGCGCTGCTGCCGCAGCTGCAATCGACCCTGCCGGGGAATCTCGACGTGCAGGTGCTGACCGACCGCACCACCACCATCCGCGCCTCGGTCAAGGACGTGCAGTTCGAGCTGGCGCTGGCGGTGGCGCTGGTGGTGATGGTCACCTTCCTGTTCCTGCGCAACGTCTACGCCACCCTGATTCCCAGCTTCGCCGTGCCGCTGTCGCTGATCGGCACCTTCGGCGTGATGTACCTGTCCGGCTTCTCGATCAACAACCTGACCCTGATGGCGCTGACCATCGCCACCGGCTTCGTGGTCGACGACGCCATCGTCATGGTGGAGAACATCGCCCGCTACCTGGAGCAGGGCGACTCGCCGCTGGAAGCGGCGCTCAAGGGCTCGAAGCAGATCGGCTTCACCATCATCTCGCTGACCTTCTCGCTGATCGCCGTGCTGATCCCGCTGCTGTTCATGGGCGACGTCGCCGGGCGGCTGTTCCGCGAGTTCGCCATCACCCTGGCGGTGGCGATCCTGATTTCCGGCTTCGTCTCCCTGACCCTTACGCCGATGCTCAGCGCCAAGCTGCTGCGCCACATCGACGAGGACCAGCAGGGCCGCTTCGCGCGCGCCGCGGGGCGGGTCATCGATGGCCTGATCGCACAGTACGCCAAGGCCCTGCGGGTGGTCCTGCGGCACCAGCCGCTGACCCTGCTGGTGGCCATCGCCACCCTGGCGCTGACCGCGCTGCTCTACCTGGCCATGCCCAAGGGCTTCTTCCCGGTGCAGGACACCGGGGTGATCCAGGGCGTCGCCGAAGCGCCGCAGTCGATCTCCTTCCAGGCCATGTCCGAGCGCCAGCGCGCCCTTGCCGAGGTGGTGCTGAAGGACCCGGCGGTGGCCAGCCTGTCCTCCTACATCGGCGTCGACGGCAGCAACCCGACCCTCAACACCGGCCGCCTGCTGATCAACCTCAAGCCGCACAGCGAGCGCGACGTCACCGCCAGCGAAGTGATCCAGCGCCTGCAGCCCGAACTCGACCACCTGCCCGGGATCAAGCTGTACATGCAGCCGGTGCAGGACCTGACCATCGAGGACCGGGTCGCCCGCACCCAGTACCAGTTCACCTTGCAGGACGCCGACCCGGACGTGCTCGCCGAGTGGGTGCCGAAGCTGGTGGCGCGGCTGCAGGAGTTGCCGCAGCTCGCCGACGTCGCCAGCGACTGGCAGGACAAGGGCTTGCAGGCCTACCTGAACATCGACCGCGACACCGCCTCGCGCCTCGGCGTGAAGCTCTCCGACATCGACAGCGTGCTCTACAACGCCTTCGGCCAGCGGCTGATCTCGACCATCTTCACCCAGGCCACCCAGTACCGCGTGGTGCTGGAGGTGGCGCCGCAGTTCCAGCTCGGCCCGCAGGCCCTGGAGCAGCTCTACGTGCCGTCCAGCGACGGCACCCAGGTGCGCCTGTCGAGCCTGGCGAAGGTGGAGGAGCGGCATACCCTGCTGGCGATCAACCATATCGCCCAGTTCCCCTCGGCGACCCTGTCGTTCAACCTGGCCAAGGGTTACTCCCTGGGCGAGGCGGTCGAGGCGATCCGTGGCGTCGAGGCCAGCCTGGAGCTGCCGCTGAGCATGCAGGGCAGCTTCCGCGGCGCGGCGCTGGCCTTCGAGGCCTCGCTGTCGAACACGCTGCTGCTGATCCTCGCCTCGGTGGTGACCATGTACATCGTCCTGGGCATCCTCTACGAGAGCTTCATCCATCCGGTGACCATCCTCTCGACCCTGCCCTCGGCCGGGGTCGGCGCGCTGCTGGCGCTGATGCTGGCGGGGCAGGAGATCGGCATCGTGGCGATCATCGGCATCATCCTGCTGATCGGCATCGTCAAGAAGAACGCGATCATGATGATCGACTTCGCCCTCGACGCCGAGCGCAACGAAGGCAAGCCGCCCCATGAGGCGATCTACCAGGCCTGCCTGCTGCGCTTCCGGCCGATCCTGATGACCACCATGGCCGCGCTGCTCGGCGCGCTGCCGCTGATGCTCGCCGGCGGCGCCGGCGCCGAGCTGCGCCAGCCGCTGGGCATCACCATGGTCGGTGGCCTGCTGCTGAGCCAGGTCCTGACCCTGTTCACCACCCCGGTGATCTATCTCTACTTCGACCGCCTGGCCCGTCGCTGGGCGGCCTGGCGCAAGCAGCGCGGGCTGGACCTGAACACCGAGGCCGGGTTCGACGGGGATGCCGGGCGATGAGCCTGTCCACGCCCTTCATCCGCCGCCCGGTCGCCACCACGCTGCTGACCCTGGCGTTGCTGCTGGCCGGCACCCTGTCGTTCGGCCTGCTGCCGGTGGCGCCGCTGCCCAACGTCGATTTTCCGGCCATCGTGGTCAGCGCCAGCCTGCCGGGCGCTAGCCCGGAAACCATGGCCTCGTCGGTGGCCACGCCGCTGGAGCGCTCGCTGGGACGGATCGCCGGGATCAGCGAGATGACCTCCAGCAGTTCGCTGGGCTCGACCACCGTGGTGCTCGTGTTTGACCTGGAGAAGGACATCGACGGCGCCGCCCGCGAGGTGCAGGCGGCGATCAACGGCGCGATGAGCCTGCTGCCCAGCGGCATGCCGAACAATCCCAGCTACCGCAAGGCCAACCCCTCGGACATGCCGATCATGGTCCTCACCCTGACCTCGGAGACCCAGAGTCGCGGCGAGATGTACGACCTCGCCTCGACCGTGCTGGCGCCGAAGCTGTCGCAGGTGCAGGGGGTAGGGCAGGTGAGCATCGGCGGCAGCTCGCTGCCGGCGGTGCGGGTCGACCTCAACCCGGATGCCATGAGCCAGTACGGGCTGTCCCTGGACAGCGTGCGCACGGCCATCGCCGCGGCCAACAGCAACGGCCCCAAGGGCGCCGTCGAGAAGGACGACAAGCACTGGCAGGTGGACGCCAACGACCAGTTGCGCAAGGCCCGCGAGTACGAGCCGCTGGTCATCCACTACAACGCCGACAACGGCGCCGCGGTGCGCCTCGGCGACGTGGCCAAGGTCAGCGACTCGGTGGAGGACGTGCGCAACGCCGGCTTTTCCGACGACCTGCCGGCGGTGCTGCTGATCGTCACCCGCCAGCCCGGCGCCAACATCATCGAGGCCACCGACGCCATCCACGCGCAACTGCCGGTGTTGCAGGAACTGCTCGGGCCGCAGGTCAAGCTGAACGTGATGGATGATCGCAGCCCGTCGATCCGTGCGTCGCTGGAAGAGGCCGAGCTGACCCTGCTGATCTCGGTGGCGCTGGTGATCCTGGTGGTCTTCCTGTTCCTGCGCAACGGCCGCGCCACGCTGATCCCCAGCCTGGCGGTGCCGGTCTCGCTGATCGGCACCTTTGCGGTCATGTACCTGTGCGACTTCAGCCTGAACAACCTGTCGCTGATGGCGCTGATCATCGCCACCGGCTTCGTGGTGGACGACGCCATCGTGGTGGTGGAGAA
>NZ_KV812700.1:26237-43674 GCF_001813485.1 Pseudomonas sp. HMSC067G02 | reverse complement strand
CGTGGTGGACGACGCCATCGTGGTGGTGGAGAACATCGCCCGACGCATCGAGGAGGGCGATCCGCCGATCCAGGCGGCGATCACCGGCGCCCGCCAGGTCGGTTTCACCGTGCTGTCGATGACGCTCTCGCTGGTCGCGGTGTTCATCCCGCTGCTGCTCATGGGCGGCCTCACCGGACGGCTGTTCCGCGAGTTCGCGGTGACTCTCTCGGCGGCGATCCTGGTGTCCCTGGTGGTATCCCTGACCCTCACGCCGATGCTCTGCGCGCGTCTGCTGCGTCCGCTGAAACGGCCCGAAGGTGCTTCCCTGGCGCGGCGCAGCGATCGCTTCTTCGCCGCCTTCATGCTGCGCTACCGCGCCAGCCTGGGCTGGGCGCTGGAGCACTCGCGGCTGATGGTGGTGATCATGCTGGCCTGCATCGCCATGAACCTCTGGTTGTTCGTGGTGGTGCCCAAGGGCTTTCTCCCGCAGCAGGACTCCGGGCGCCTGCGCGGCTACGCGGTGGCCGACCAGAGCATCTCGTTCCAGTCCCTGAGCGCGAAGATGGGCGAGTACCGCAAGATCCTCTCTTCCGATCCGGCGGTGGAAAACGTGGTCGGCTTCATCGGCGGCGGCCGCTGGCAGTCGAGCAACACCGGTTCGTTCTTCGTCACCCTCAAGCCGATCGGCGAACGCGACCCGGTGGAGAAGGTCCTCACCCGGCTGCGCGAGCGGATCGCCAAGGTGCCCGGCGCGGCGCTCTATCTCAATGCCGGCCAGGACGTGCGCCTGGGCGGCCGCGACAGCAACGCGCAGTACGAATTCACCTTGCGCAGCGACGACCTGACCCTGCTCCGCGAATGGGCGCCGAAGGTCGAGGCGGCGATGCGCAAGCTGCCGCAGCTGGTGGACGTCAACAGCGACTCCCAGGACAAGGGCGTGCAGACCCGCCTGGTGATCGACCGCGACCGTGCGGCGACCCTGGGGATCAACGTGGAAATGGTCGACGCGGTGCTCAACGATTCCTTCGGCCAGCGCCAGGTGTCGACCATCTTCAACCCGCTGAACCAGTACCGGGTGGTGATGGAGGTCGACCAGCAGTACCAGCAGAGCCCGGAGATCCTCCGCCAGGTCCAGGTGATCGGCAACGACGGCCAGCGCGTGCCGCTGTCCGCGTTCAGCCACTACGAACCGAGCCGGGCACCGCTGGAGGTCAACCACCAGGGCCAGTTCGCCGCCACCACGCTGTCCTTCAACCTGGCGCCGGGCGCGCAGATCGGCCCGACCCGCGAGGCCATCATGCAGGCCCTGGAGCCGCTGCACATCCCGGTGGACGTGCAGACCAGCTTCGAGGGCAACGCCGGCGCGGTGCAGGACACGCAGAACCAGATGCCCTGGCTGATCCTCCTGGCGCTGCTGGCGGTGTACATCGTCCTCGGCATCCTCTACGAGAGCTACGTGCACCCGCTGACCATCCTCTCGACCCTGCCTTCGGCCGGGGTCGGCGCGCTGCTCGCGCTGATCCTCTGCCGCAGCGAGCTGAGCCTGATCGCGCTGATCGGCATCATCCTGCTGATCGGCATCGTCAAGAAGAACGCGATCATGATGATCGACTTCGCCCTGGAGGCCGAGCGCAACCACGGCCTGAGCCCGCGCGAGGCGATCCTCGAGGCCTGCATGATGCGCTTCCGGCCGATCATGATGACCACCCTGGCCGCCTTGCTCGGCGCCTTGCCGCTGATCTTCGGCATCGGCGGCGACGCCGCGTTGCGCCGGCCGCTGGGCATCACCATCGTCGGCGGGCTGATCGGCAGCCAGTTGCTGACCCTGTACACCACCCCGGTGGTCTACCTCTATCTCGATCGCCTGCGCCACTGGGTCAACCAGAAACGCGGCGTACGCACGGACGGTGCGCTGGAGACACCCCTATGAAACACACCCCCTCGTTGCTCGCCCTGGCCCTGGTCGCCGCCCTCGGCGGCTGCTCCATCGGCCCCGACTACCAGCGACCGGACCTGGCGGTGCCCGCCGAATTCAAGGAAGCCGAAGGCTGGCGCCGCGCCGAGCCGCGCGACGTGTTCCAGCGCGGCGCCTGGTGGGAGCTGTATGGCGACCAGACCCTGAACGACCTGCAGATGCACCTGGAACGTTCCAACCAGACCCTGGCCCAGTCGGTGGCGCAGTTCCGCCAGGCCGAGGCGCTGGTGCGCGGCGCGCGAGCCGCGTTCTTCCCGTCGATCACCGGCAACGTGGGCAAGACCCGCAGCGGCCAGGGCGGCGGCGACAGCACCGTGCGCCTTCCCGACGGCTCCACTGTGAGCAGCGGCGGTGGCTCCGGTGCGATCAGCAACAGTTACTCGACCAGCCTCGGCGTCAGCTGGGAGGTCGACCTCTGGGGCAAGCTGCGCCGGCAACTGGAGGCCAACCAGGCGAGCCTGCATGCCAGCGCCGCCGACCTCGCCGCGGTGCGCCTCAGCCAGCAGTCGCAACTGGCGCAGAACTACCTGCAACTGCGGGTGATGGACGAACAGATCCGCCTGCTCAACGACACGGTGACGGCCTACGAGCGTTCGCTGAAGGTGGCCGAGAACAAATACCGCGCCGGCATCGTCACCAGGGCCGACGTGGCCCAGGCCCGCACCCAGCTGAAAAGCACCCAGGCCCAGGCCATCGACCTGAAGTACCAGCGCGCCCAGCTGGAGCACGCCATCGCCGTGCTGGTCGGCCTGCCGCCGGCGCAATTCAACCTGCCGCCGGTGGCGAGCGTGCCGAAGCTGCCGGACCTGCCGGCAGTGGTGCCGTCGCAATTGCTCGAACGACGGCCGGACATCGCCTCGGCGGAACGCAAGGTGATTTCCGCCAATGCCCAGATCGGCGTGGCCAAGGCCGCCTATTTTCCCGACCTCACCCTGAGCGCCGCCGGCGGCTACCGCAGCGGCAGCCTGAGCAACTGGATCAGCACGCCGAACCGCTTCTGGTCGATCGGCCCGCAGTTCGCCATGACCCTGTTCGACGGCGGCCTGATCGGCTCCCAGGTGGACCAGGCCGAGGCGACCTACGACCAGACCGTGGCGACCTACCGGCAGACCGTGCTCGACGGTTTCCGCGAGGTGGAGGACTACCTGGTGCAATTGAGCGTCCTCGACGAGGAGAGCGGGGTGCAGCGCGAAGCCCTGGAGTCGGCCCGCGAGGCACTGCGCCTGGCCGAGAACCAGTACAAGGCCGGCACCGTCGACTACACCGACGTGGTCACCAACCAGGCCACCGCGCTGAGCAACGAACGCACCGTGCTGACCCTGCTCGGCAGCCGCCTGACCGCCAGCGTCCAGTTGATCGCGGCAATGGGCGGCGGCTGGGACAGCGCCGACATCGAGCGGACCGACGAGCGGCTCGGCCGGGTCGAGGAGGGCCTGCCGCCTTCGCCCTGAGTTCTTCTCGCTGCCTGTTCCTGACGAATGCCTTTCCCCGCTATTGCGCTTGCATGACACACCGCCGTCCGCGTCTCGGCTAGAGTGCGGCGGCGGATGTGGAGGTGAATACGTGTCGGGGAAGTTTCCGGAAAAGCCCTCGCGCCGAGGCTACTGGCTCGGCTGGTTGTGCCGCCTGGCCATGCTTGGCGGCGTCGCCGCGATGTTCTGGGCGCTGCTGCAATGCTTCGTCCTGCTGCACGGCGATCCGCCGCTCCAGCGCGCCCCGCTGCGGACGCCCTGGACCCTGCTGGCGCTCGGCCTGGCGCTGTTCCTCGCCGGTTTCTGCGGCGAGTACCGGCTGTGGCGGCGCCGCGCCGGTTGCTGAAACCGGCGTCAGGCAGCGCCCG
This sequence comes from Pseudomonas sp. HMSC067G02, assembly GCF_001813485.1. Classification (NCBI taxonomy): domain Bacteria; kingdom Pseudomonadati; phylum Pseudomonadota; class Gammaproteobacteria; order Pseudomonadales; family Pseudomonadaceae; genus Pseudomonas; species Pseudomonas sp. HMSC067G02. Next base: position 39,877 of record NZ_KV812700.1, on the reverse strand, counting down.
TCGCAGGGAACAGCAGGCGCAGGTGGGTCTTCTGCTGCGGTACGCTTTCCGCTTCGGCGCGGCCGCCGTGGTAGGCCATGATCGATTGCACGATGGCCAGTCCCAGGCCGGTGCCGGCCTGGGCTCCAGTCTGGCGTCCGGCGCGGCGGTAGAAGCGCTCGAACAGGTGCGGCAGGTACTCCGGCGGGATGCCCGGGCCGTCGTTGCTGACCCTCACCTCGGTGTGCCCCGCGCGCTCCCCGATCCGCACGTCGATGCGCCCGCCTTGCGGGGTGTGGCGCACGGCGTTGGACACCAGGTTGGAAATGGCGCGCTGGATCATCAGGTTGTCGCCGTGGGCGAAGCCGCTGCCGGAGAGGCGCAGTTCGACGCCCTTGTCCTCGGCGACCATCTCGTACAGGTCGATGACCTTGGCCGCCTGCTCGTGCAGGGCGACGCAGCCGAACTGGGCCTGGATCGCCGGGTTGTCCACCTGCACCAGGAACAGCATGTCGGTGACGATCCGCGACAGCCGCTCCAGTTCCTCGGCATTGGACTCCAGGGCTTCGCGGTATGCCGCGCTGTCGCGATGCTGGCTGAGCAGCACCTGGTTGCGCACCAGCAGGTTGCAGATCGGCGCGCGCAGTTCGTGGGCCAGGTCGTCGGAAAACTGCGAGAGCTGGCGTACGCCATCCTCGAGGCGGCCGAGCATGTGGTTGAAGCTGCGGGCCAGGCTGTCCAGCTCGCGCGGCAGGTTCTGCTCGGGGATGCGGTAGGAGAGATCCTGCGGGCTGACCTGGGCGGCCACCCGGCGGAAGCGGTTCAACGGTTCGAGGCCGGCACGCACCACCCACCAGGCGGCCAGGGCGATCAATGGCAGGAGGAAGGGCAGGGCCAGCAGGGTGGCGCGGAGGAAACCGTCGAGCAGGCGCTCGTCGGCGTTGCGCTCGCTGCTCAGCAACACCTGTACCGGGGTGCCGTTCTTCATGCGCATGGAAGCGCCGATGCTCAGCAGGCGCTGGTCGTTGCCGGTGCTCCAGCTCTGGAACACCGGCTGGCGGGCATCCGCCTGCAAGCGGGCGAGAAGCGCGCGGTTGGCCGCGACGCTGGCCGCGGCCTGGTCGCCGAAGCTCATCAGCGGCTGGCCGCTGCGGCTGTCGAGAATGCTCAGGTGCAGGCCGCTGTGAGCCACCAGTTGGTCCTGCAGGGCATGCGCCTGTACGGCCGGGTCGCTGCGCAGGTCGAGATCGTCTTCCAGGCTGTGGCGGATCTGCTCCAGCTTCAATTGCAGGTTTTCCCGCTCGCGGGCTTCCAGCTCGCGGCCGAGGTTCCAGTGCGCCATCGCGCCGAGCGCCAGGGCCAGCAGCGCGCCGAGGGCGCCGACCAGCAGGGCCAGGCGCAGCGACAGTCGGCCTGGTGGCGTCATCGGCGCGCTTCCAGGACGTAGCCGACGCCGCGAATGGTATGGATCAGCTTGAGGTCGAAGCCGTCGTCGATCTTCGCCCGCAGGCGGCAGATGGCGACTTCCACCACGTTGGAGTCGTTGTCGAAGTTCATGTCCCAGATCAGCGAGATGATCTGCGTCCGGGTGATGACGTCGCCGTTGCGCCGCATCAGCAGGTGCAGCAGGGCGAACTCCTTGGTCGTCAGGTTGATCCGCACCCGGCCGCGGAAGGCCCGGTGGCGGCTGGCGTCCAGCTCCAGGTCGGCGACCCGCAGGACGTCCTGCATCGGTGCCTGGTCGTGGCGGCGCAGCAGCGAGCGGACCCGCGCCAGCAGTTCGGGGAACTGGAACGGCTTGACCATGAAGTCGTCGGCGCCGAGATCGAGGCCGCGCACCTTGTCGGTCAGCCTGCCATGCCCGGTGAGCATCATCACCCGCGCGCTGCTGCGTTCGCGCAGGCGGCGGAGCAGGTCCCAGCCGTCGATGCCGGGCAGGTTGACGTCGAGGATCACCAGTTCGTAAGGGTGTTGCAAGGCCATGTGCAGGCCGTCGATACCATCGTTGGCGCGGTCGACGATGTAGCCGCTTTCGGTCAGGCCCTGGTGCAGGTAGTCGGCAGTCTTGACTTCATCTTCGATAATAAGGATGCGCATGTTCGCCCCTATATAAAGTATGGATTCATTTGCAAGTAAATGTTTAAGTGCATTGCTATAAAGTTACATTGCGGGCGTTGCCTGGATAGAATCCTGGAAATGTAATTTCATATCGTTGCGCTGCTTCGATGATAATTATCGAATGACCGGGTAGTTCTCCCGGGAGTCCGCCTGAGAACTTTGGAAATGTCCGCAGCGCAAGCACCGCTGGGCGTGAGGGGCAATGCCTTTTGTAAGCGCATGTTGCTTTTGTCCCTATGTTTCATCCAACTATTGCCAGTCTCTTCGAAGGTTGCCGAAGTGTAACCGCTAATTGTCCGTGGAGAATATTCATTACCGACTTGTAATTCTTCCGTCACCTTGCCGATAAGCCCCGCTACCTAACATCTGCCGCATCCCGGAAGTGCAACTTCGAATATCGCCGGCGAGATATCGCCGATGAACGGTTGCGTGGTTCCGGGCCGGTAATGGATCGCCGTCGCCGACGACGATCAGCAGACGAGGAGCGGAACATGCCGATACTTCGGCCACTGGCCAGCGCGGGGAAACGCGCCTGCTGGCTACTGATGGGACTCTGCCTGGGCCTGCCGGCCCTGGCGAACGAGGCGCCGGTGAGTTTCAACGGTACTTCGATCAGCCTCGAGCAGGCGTTGGAGCGGGCCCTGCGGAGCAACCCCGAGCTGGCGGCGGTGGGGCGCGAGACCGAGATCGCCAGCGGCGCGCGGCAGCAGGCCGGGCTGATCCCCAACCCGGATCTGTCCTGGAGCGTCGAGGACACCCGCCAGGGCAATCGCCAGACCAGCGTCAGCATCGCCCAGCCGCTGGAGCTGGGCGGCAAGCGCGGCGCGCGGGTGGAGGTGGCGAAACGCGGCAGCGAGATCGCCTGGACCCAACTGGAAGTCCGTCGCGCCGAACTGCGCGCCCAGGTCCGTGGCGCCTACTACGCGGCGCTGACCGCGCAGGAGCGGGTGCGCCTGGCGAAGACCTCCCTGGACCTGGCCAGGCGCGCGCTGCAGGCCGCCGACCGACGGGTCAAGGCCGGCAGCATCTCTTCGGTGGAACGGGTCCGCGCCCAGGTCCTGGCGGACAACGCCCAGCTCGACCTGAGCCAGGCGGAGCTGGAGCAGCAGCGCACCTATGTGCAGCTGTCGAGCACCTGGGACGAGCCGCAGCCAGGCTTCGCCAGGGTCGGCGGTGCGCTCGACGCGGTGCCGGCGAGCATCACCCGTGGCGCCTTGCTGCGCCATCTCGACGAGTCGCCGACCCTGCGCCTGGCGGCCCAGGAGGTAGCGCGCGGCGAGGCCCAGGTCGACCTGGAGAAGCGCCAGCGCATCCCCAACCTGACGGTCAGCATCGGCAGCAAGTACGACCAGACCGCCCGCGACGGACGTGGCGAACGGGTCAACCTGATCGGCCTGTCGATGCCGCTGCCGCTGTTCGACCGCAACCAGGGCAACATCTACGCCGCCCAGAGCCGCGCCGACCAGGCCCGCGACCTGCAGCGCGCGACCCTGCTGCGCCTGCGCAGCGAAGCGGTGCAGGCCTACGACCAGTTGCGCACCTCGGAACAGGAGCTGGCGCTGGTCCGTCGCGACCTGCTGCCCGGCGCACAGAGCGCGCTGGACTCGATGACCCGCGGCTTCGAGATGGGCAAGTTCAACTTCCTCGACGTGCTCGACGCCCAGCGCACCCTGGTCGGCGTCCGTGCCCAGTACGTGCGCGCGCTGGACGCCGCGGCGCAGGCGCGGGTGAGCATGGAGCGCCTGCTCGGCGAAGACATCGGCCACCTCGGCCAGTGAGATTTCCGGGGCGGGCCGCCGGCGCGCCCCCCGAACGGTTCGGGAGAACAGAATGGGCAAGAAGACGATTATCGCGGTGACCGCACTGGCACTGCTCGGCCTGGGCGGCGGCGCCTACCTGGAGCTGGGCGGCAAGGCGCCGGCCGGCGCCGGCGAAGCGGCCGCCGAGGGCGAGGGCAGCGGACCGCGCGGCGGCATGTTGTTGCGCCAGGGCGACCTGACCCTGGAACTGCTGGTGCCGGAGGACGGCAGCCCGCTCAAGGCCTGGGTCGAGCGCGGCGGCAAGGCGCTGGCGCCGCAGGAGGTGGTCCTCGGCGCCGACGTCGAGCGTGCCACCGGCGAGGTCGAGGACCTGCTGTTCAAGGCCAGCGGCGATGGCCTGGTGGCCAATGCCGGGATCGCCGAGCCGCATGCCTTCACCGCGCGCCTCAAGCTGATGGCCGGCAAACAGGGCTACGACTTCGCCTTCACCCGCGAGGAGGGCAAGCTGGAGCTGGATGCCGAGCAGATCGAGGCCGCCGGCATCACCCTCGATACGGCGCGGACGATCAGCCTGGCCCAGGTGGTCTCGCTGCCCGGCGAGATCCGCTTCAACGAGGACCGCACCGCGCATATCGTCCCGCGCCTGCCGGGGATCGTCGACAGCGTGCCGGCCAATCTTGGCCAGGCGGTGAAGCAGGGCGAGCTGCTGGCGGTGATCAGCAGCCCGCAGTTGTCCGACCAGCGCAGCGAATTCGCCGCCGCCCAGCGCCGCCTGAGCCTGGCGCAGAGCACCTACAAGCGCGAGCAGCAGCTGTGGAAGGAGGGCATCTCCGCCGAGCAGGAATTCCTGCTCGCCCGCCAGGGTTTGCAGGAAGCCGAGATCGCGCTGAACAACGCGCGGGCGAAGATCGCCGCGCTCGGCGGCAATCCCAGCCTGCAGGGCGGCAACCGCTACGAGCTGCGCGCGCCGTTCGCCGGGGTGCTGGTGGAAAAGCACCTGACCCAGGGCGAGCCGGTGGACGGCACCGCCAACGTCTTCACCCTGTCCGACCTGTCCTCGGTCTGGGCCACCTTCAACGTGCCCGCGCAACTGCTCGGCCAGGTCCGCGTCGGCAGCAAGGTCAAGGTGCTCGCCCAGGCGCTGGATAGCGAGGTGGAGGGCACCGTGTCCTACATCGGCGACCTGCTCGGCGAGCAGACCCGCGCGGCCACCGCCCGGGTCACCCTGAGCAACCCCGAGAGCACCTGGCGCCCGGGCCTGTTCGTTTCCGTGCAGGTGGCCGAGGCGACCCGCAAGGAAGTCCTGACGGTCGCCGACGGCGCGGTGCAGAACGTCGACGGCGAGGACGTGGTGTTCGTCCGCGTGGCCGACGGCTTCGTGGTCCAGCCGGTCAAGCTGGGCATCAGCGACGGCCAGCGCGTCGAGGTCCTCGAGGGCCTGCGCGCCGGCAGCCAGGTCGCCGCCAGCGGCAGCTTCATCCTCAAATCCGAACTGGGCAAGGGCTCGGCGGAACACGGTCACTGAGTCCCGCTCCAGGAGTCTTCGCATGTTCGAACGCATCATCCAATTCGCCATCGAGCAACGCTGGCTGGTCCTGCTGGCGGTGCTGGGGATGGCCGGGGTCGGCATTGGCAGCTACCAGAAGCTGTCCATCGACGCGGTCCCGGACATCACCAACGTCCAGGTGCAGATCAATACCGCCGCCCCCGGCTACTCGCCGCTGGAAGTGGAGCAGCGGATCACCTACCCGGTGGAGACCGTCATGGCCGGCCTGCCGGGTTTGCAGGAAACCCGTTCGCTGTCGCGGCCGGGGATTTCCCAGGTGACGGTGATCTTCGAGGAAGGCACCGACATCTACTTCGCCCGCCAGCAGGTCAACGAACGCCTGAGCACGGCGCGCGAGCAACTGCCGGAAGACATCTCGCCGACCCTCGGGCCGATCTCCACCGGTCTCGGCGAGATCTACCTGTGGACGGTAGAGGCCGAGGAGGGCGCGACCAAGGAGGACGGCAGCGCCTACACGCCCACCGACCTGCGCACCATCCAGGACTGGATCATCCGTCCGCAGTTGCGCAACGTGCAGGGCGTGGCCGAGATCAACACCATCGGCGGCTACGCCAAGCAATTCCTCATCGCCCCGGATCCGAAGAAGCTCGCGGCCTACAAGCTGACCCTCGGCGACCTGCAGAACGCCGTGCTGCGCAACAACGAGAACGTCGGCGCCGGCTACATCGAGCGGCGCGGCGAGCAGTTGCTGATCCGCGCGCCGGGCCAGGTCAAGGACATGGACGATATCCGCGGGATCATCGTTTCCAACGTCGACGGCGTGCCGATCCGTATCCGCGACGTCGCCGAGGTCGGCCTGGGCAAGGAGCTGCGCACCGGCGCGGCCACCGAGAACGGCCGCGAAGTGGTGCTCGGCACGGTGTTCATGCTGATCGGCGAGAACAGCCGGGAAGTGGCCCAGGCGGTCGGCCAGCGCCTGGAGGAGATCAACCGGACCCTGCCCAAGGGGGTCAAGGCGATCACCGTCTACGACCGCACCACCCTGGTGGACAAGGCCGTGGCCACGGTGAAGAAGAACCTGGTGGAAGGCGCGGCGCTGGTGATCGCGGTGCTCTTCCTGTTCCTCGGCAATATCCGCGCGGCGCTGATCACCGCCACCATCATCCCGCTGTCGATGCTGTTCACCTTCACCGGGATGGTCGGCAACAGGGTCAGTGCCAACCTGATGAGCCTCGGCGCGCTGGACTTCGGCATCATCGTCGACGGCGCCGTGGTGATCGTCGAGAACGCCATCCGCCGCCTGGCCCACGCCCAGGCCCACCACGGCCGCCAGCTGACCCGCGCGGAACGTTTCCACGAGGTCTTCGCCGCGTCCAGGGAGGCGCGCCGGGCGCTGATCTTCGGCCAGATCATCATCATGGTGGTGTACCTGCCGATCTTCGCCCTCACCGGGGTCGAGGGGAAGATGTTCCACCCGATGGCGTTCACCGTGGTCACCGCGCTGCTTGGCGCGATGATCCTCTCGGTGACCTTCGTCCCGGCGGCGATCGCGCTGTTCATCACCGGCAAGGTCAAGGAGGAGGAGAACTTCGTCATGCGCCGCGCGCGTCTGGCCTACGAACCGGCGCTGCGCTGGGTGCTCGGACACCGCGCGCTGGTGGTCGGCGGCGCCCTCGGCGCGATCCTGCTCACCGGGCTGGTGGCCTCGCGGATGGGCAGCGAGTTCATTCCCAGCCTCAGCGAGGGCGACTTCGCCATGCAGGGCCTGCGGGTGCCGGGCACCAGCCTGACCCAGTCGGTCGAGATGCAGCAGACCCTGGAGAAGAAGCTGATGGGCAAGTTCCCGGAGATCGAGCGGGTCTTCGCCCGCACCGGGACCGCCGAGATTGCCTCCGACCTGATGCCGCCGAACGCCTCCGACAGCTACGTGATGCTCAAGCCGCAGAGCCAGTGGCCGGACCCGAAGAAGTCGCGGGAGGCGCTGCTGGAAGAATTGCAGGCCGCGGCCCTTGAGGTGCCGGGCAGCGTCTACGAGTTCTCCCAGCCGATCCAGTTGCGCTTCAACGAACTGATCTCCGGGGTGCGCAGCGACGTCGCGGTGAAGGTCTTCGGCGACGACATGCAGGTGCTCAACGACACCGCGGAGAAGATCTCCAAGGTGCTGCAAGGCATCGACGGCGCCTCCGAGGTGAAGGTCGAGCAGACCACCGGCCTGCCGGTGCTGACGGTGGACATCGACCGCGACAAGGCGGCACGCTTCGGCCTCAATGTCGGCGACATCCAGGACACCGTGGCCACCGCCCTCGGCGGACGCAACGCCGGTACCCTGTTCGAGGGCGACCGCCGCTTCGACATCGTCATCCGCCTGCCGGAAACCCTGCGCGCCGACCTGCCGGCACTGTCCAACCTGCTGATCCCGCTGCCGCCGAACAACCTGGCGCGGATCGACTTCATCCCGCTGTCGGACGTGGCGCGCCTCGACCTCTCGCCGGGACCGAACCAGATCAGCCGGGAGAACGGCAAGCGGCGCATCGTGGTCAGCGCCAACGTGCGCGGCCGCGACATCGGCTCGTTCGTGCTGGAAGCGCAACAGAAGCTGCAGGACGGGGTGAAGATCCCGGCCGGCTACTGGACCACCTGGGGCGGCCAGTTCGAACAGTTGCAGTCCGCCGCCAAGCGCTTGCAGGTAGTGGTGCCGGTGGCGCTGCTGCTGGTGTTCACCTTGCTCTTCGCCATGTTCAACAACGTCAAGGACGGCCTGCTGGTGTTCACCGGCATCCCCTTCGCCCTCACCGGCGGGGTGCTGGCCCTGTGGCTGCGCGGGATACCGCTGTCGATCTCGGCGGCGGTGGGTTTCATCGCCCTGTCCGGGGTGGCGGTGCTCAACGGCCTGGTGATGATCTCCTTCATCCGCAACCTGTTGCAGGAAGGACGCAGCCTCGACCAGGCGGTGTGGGAGGGCGCCATCACCCGCCTGCGTCCGGTGCTGATGACCGCCCTGGTGGCGTCCCTCGGTTTCGTGCCGATGGCCCTGGCCACCGGCACCGGCGCCGAGGTGCAGCGGCCGCTGGCGACGGTGGTGATCGGCGGCATCCTGTCCTCGACCATGCTGACCCTGCTGGTGCTGCCGGTGCTCTATCGCTGGACCCACGGGCGCGACGCCGGTCCGCGCGAGGAGACGCCGGCGGCCGGCTGAAGCGGGCGCGCAAGCGGGCCGGCAGGGGAAACCCTGACGGCCCTTTTTCGTTGGCCGTTGGACGGATTCCGTTCGATTACCGCACGCGATTGCCGGCCCAGATTGTCGCCGGCGGGGGGCTTGCGTAGTGTGGGTGGACGTTCCGCGCCCGGCGCTTGGCGCCGCGCGGCGATAACAACAACGATAGCAGCCTGAGTGTCCTGCCCATGAATGCCTCCTTGCTCAGCGAGCGCAGCCGGGTGTTCGAACGTGCCGACCCCTATGCGGTGTCCGGCTACGTCAACCGGCACGTCGGTACGCACTGCATACGCCTGCCGGCCGCCGGCAGGCCGCAAGCCAGCCTCGACCACCGCACCTTCGCCAGCCTCGACCTGTGCCGGATCAGCTACGGCGCGGCGGTACGGGTCACCTCGCCGGCGCTGGAGAGCATCTTCCACCTGCAGATCCTCCTGCGCGGCCACTGCCTGTGGCGCGGCGGCGGGCAGGAACACGCCCTGGCGCCGGGCGAGCTGTTGCTGATCAACCCGGACGATCCGGTCGACCTGACCTATTCGGCGGACTGCGAGAAATTCATCGTCAAGCTGCCCTGCGCGCTGCTCGAAGCGATCTGCGCCGAGCAGCGCTGGAGCCATCCGGCACGCGGCGTGCGTTTCCTCGAACATCGCTATCGCCTGGACCAGCTGGAAGGCTTCGTCGGCCTGCTCGCCCTGGTCTGCCGCGAGGCCGAGTCCGGCGAGCGGCTGGCGCGGGTCGACAGCCACTTCGAGCAGATCCTCGGCAGCAAGCTGCTGACCCTGCTGAAGACCAACGTCAGCCGCGAGGACCCCGGCGATGCGCAGGTCGTCTTCGCCCGCCTCGATGCCTACATCCGCCGCCATCTGCAGAGCGAGATCGAGGTCGCGGCGCTGGCCGAGCAGGCGCACATGAGCACTCGCTCGCTGTACGCGCTGTTCGAGCGCCAGCTTGGCGAGAGCCCTCGGCAATACATTCGCCGGCTGCGCCTGGAGCGCATCCGCGCCTGCCTGGAAGACCCCGGCTGCCGGGTACGCAACCTCACCGAACTGGCCCTGGACTTCGGTTTCGCCCACCTCGGCCGCTTCGCCGAGCAATATCGCCGGCAGTTCGGCGAGCTGCCTTCGGAAACCCTGCGCCGGCGCGCCTAGCGCCGACCGCCACGGCGTGCAGGAATCGGCCAGCGATCCGCAGGCAACGGATATCCCCAGCAGTACGCGCTACCTAACCTGACCGGGCCTGAACAATAACAACGGAGGCCCCGGCCATGTCCCTGGGTAGCGATTACTTGCGTTCTCTGCTCGAGGAAGACCCCGAGCGCGGCGTCTACCGCTGCAAGCGGGAGATGTTCACCGACCCACGCCTGTTCGAACTGGAGATGAAGCACATCTTCGAGGGCAACTGGGTCTATCTCGCCCACGAAAGCCAGGTTGCCGGAATCAACGACTACCTGACCACCCAGATCGGCCGCCAGTCGATCGTCATCGCGCGCAACCGCGACGGCCAGCTCAACGCCTTCATCAACGCCTGCAGCCACCGTGGCGCGATGCTCTGCCGGCACAAGAGCGGCAATCGCAGCAGCTATACCTGTCCGTTCCACGGCTGGACCTTCAACAACTCCGGCAAGCTGCTCAAGGTCAAGGACCCGGCCGAGGCCGGCTACCCGCAGGGCTTCGACTGCGAGGGCTCGCACGACCTGACCCGGGTGGCGCGCTTCGAGTCCTACCGTGGCTTCCTGTTCGGCAGCCTCAACCCCGATGTCAGGCCGCTGGCCGAGCACCTGGGCGAGTCGGCGAAGATCATCGACATGATCGTCGACCAGTCGCCGGAAGGCCTCGAAGTGCTGCGCGGCTCTTCCAGCTATGTCTACGAAGGCAACTGGAAGCTTACCGCCGAGAACGGCGCCGACGGCTACCACGTCAGTTCGGTGCACTGGAACTACGCGGCGACCCAGAGCCAGCGCCAGCAGCGCGACGCCGCGGACCAGCCGCGGACCATGAGCGCCGCCGGCTGGGCCCGGCAGGGCGGCGGCTTCTACTCGTTCGAGCATGGCCACATGCTGCTCTGGAGTCGCTGGGCCAACCCCGAGGACCGGCCGGCCTTCGAGCGCCGCGCCGAGCTTGCCCGCGACTTCGGCGAGGCCCGCGCCGACTGGATGATCGAGAACTCGCGCAACCTCTGCCTGTACCCCAACGTCTACCTGATGGACCAGTTCAGCTCGCAGATCCGCATCGCCCGGCCGCTGTCGGTGGACCGTACGGAAATCACCATCTACTGCATCGCGCCGAAAGGCGAGAGCGCCGAGGCGCGCGCCCGGCGCATCCGCCAGTACGAGGACTTCTTCAACGTCAGCGGCATGGCCACCCCGGACGACCTGGAGGAGTTCCGTTCCTGCCAGCAGGGCTACCAGGGCAGCGTGGTCGGCTGGAACGACCTGTCGCGCGGCGCCGAACACTGGATAGAGGGCGCCGACGCGGCGGCCGCGGCCATCGACCTGCGGCCGCGCCTGAGCGGCGTGCGCACCGAGGACGAAGGGCTGTTCGTATTGCAGCATCGCTACTGGCAGGAGGCGCTGCTCGCCGCCCTGGAGCGCGAACGGACGCAGCGCGTGGCGCTGCGGGAGGTGGCGTCATGAGCCTGGGCTACGACGCCCTGCGCGATTTCCTCTACCGCGAGGCGCGCTATCTCGACGACAAGGATTGGGACGCCTGGCTGGCGTTGTACGCCGCGGACGCCAGTTTCTGGATGCCGTCCTGGGACGACCGCGACCAGCTCACCGAGGACCCGCAGCGGGAAATCTCGCTGATCTGGTACGGCAACCGCGGCGGTCTGGAGGACCGGGTATTCCGCATTCGCACCGAGCGCTCCAGCGCGACCCTGCCGGACACCCGCACCTCGCACAACCTGAGCAACATCGAACTGCTCGGCGAGGACGACGGCATCTGCCGCGCGCGCTGCAACTGGCACACCCTGAGCTATCGCTACAAGACCGTCGACAGCTACTTCGGCACCACCTTCTACGACCTCGACGTACGCGGCGAGAGTCCGCTGATCAAGGCCAAGAAAGTGATCCTGAAGAACGACTACGTTCGCCAGCTGATCGACGTCTACCACGTCTGACGCCCGCGCCGGCGGGCTGTCGAGGGACATGCCATGAACCATCGGATCGCACTCAACTTCGAAGACGGGGTGACCCGCTTCATCCATGCCGCGCCCGGCGAGACCGTGGCCGACGCGGCCTACCGCCAGGGCATCAACATCCCCCTGGACTGCCGCGACGGCGCCTGCGGCACCTGCAAGTGCCTGGCCGAGGCCGGGCGCTATGCGCTGGGCCAGGACTACATCGACGATGCCCTCAGCGCCGAGGAAGCCGCCCGCGGCTACGTGCTGACCTGCCAGATGCGCGCCGAAAGCGACTGCGTGCTGCGCGTGCCGGCGTCCTCGACCCTGTGCAGGACCGGCCAGGCGCGCTACGAGGCGCGCATCAGCGAAGTCCGGCAACTGTCGCCGAGCACCATCGGCCTGTCGCTGCGCGGCGAGGCGCTGGCCAGCCTGGCGTTCCTGCCCGGGCAGTACGTCAACCTCCAGGTGCCCGGCAGCGAGCAGCGCCGCGCCTACTCCTTCAGCTCGCTGGCGAAGGACGGCGAGGTCAGCTTCCTGATCCGCAACGTCCCCGGTGGGCTGATGAGCGGCTTCCTCAGTGGCACAGCCAGGGCCGGCGACAGCCTGGCGATGGACGGCCCGCTGGGCAGTTTCTACCTGCGCGAGATTCACCGGCCACTGCTGATGCTGGCCGGCGGCACCGGCCTGGCGCCGTTCACCGCGATGCTCGAACGGATCGCCGAGCAGGGCAGCGCGCACCCGCTGCACCTGGTCTACGGGGTGACCCACGACGTCGACCTGGTCGGGCTCGAGCGCCTGGAGGCGTTCGCCGAACGGATTCCCGGCTTCACCTGGAGCGCCTGCGTGGCCAGCGCCGACAGCGACTATCCGCGCAAGGGCTACGTGACCGAGCACATCGCCGCGCAGCACCTGCACGAGGGCGACGTCGACATCTACCTGTGCGGGCCGCCGCCGATGGTCGAGGCGGTCGAGCGCTACCTGCGCGAGCAGGGCGTGCGCCCGGCGAATTTCTACTACGAAAAGTTCGCCGCCAGCGCGGCCTGAACCCGAGCGAGCCAAGGAGCTTCCCATGAACGACAGATTCCGCGACAAGGTCGCCCTGGTCAGCGGCGCCGCCCAGGGCATCGGCCTGGGCGTGGCCCGGCGCCTGCTGGAGGAAGGCGCGCGGGTGGTGGCGGTGGACCGCTCTGAGCTGGTCCACGAATTGGCCGGCGACGCCTGCCTGTGCCTGACCGCCGACCTGGAGCGCTACGCCGAATGCCAGCGGGCACTGGAGCGGACCCTGGAGCGTTTCGGCCGGCTGGACATCCTGGTCAACAACGTCGGCGGCACCCTCTGGGCGAAGCCCTACCAGCACTACGCCGAGGACGAGATCGAGGCCGAGCTGCGGCGCTCGCTGCTGCCCACCTTGTGGTGTTGCCGCGCGGCGCTGCCGGCGATGCTGGGGCAGGGTAGCGGGGCGATCGTCAACGTCTCGTCGGTTGCCACCCGCGGGGTCAACCGGGTGCCCTATGGCGCCGCCAAGGGCGGGGTGAACGCGCTGACCGCCTGCCTGGCGTTCGAGACCGCCGACCAGGGCATCCGCGTCAACGCGGTGGCGCCGGGCGGCACCGACGCGCCGCCGCGAAGGATTCCGCGCAACGCCGCGGCGCAGAGCGAGGAGGAGCGGCGCTGGTATCGACAGATCGTCGAGCAGACCCTCGACAGCAGCCTGATGAAACGCTACGGCAGCATCGACGAGCAGGTCGCGGCGATCCTCTTCCTCGCCTCCGACGAGGCGTCCTACATCACCGGCGTGACCCTGCCGGTAGCTGGCGGCGACCTCGGCTGAGCGCTTCAGTCGCCGCTTTCGGTGAACTTCTCCAGGTACAGCCGCAGATGTTCCAGGGAGCGCTCGCGCAGCCACTGGCGGACCGCCTCGACCATCGGCGGCGGCCCGCACAGG
>NZ_KV812700.1:0-26137 GCF_001813485.1 Pseudomonas sp. HMSC067G02 | reverse complement strand
GCCTCGACCATCGGCGGCGGCCCGCACAGGTAGAGGTCGAAAGCTTCGTCGCGCAGGCGGGCGGAGTCGAAATGCTCGTGCAGGTAGCCGCGCCGGCCGTCCCAGTCGGCGTCCGCCTCGCTGAGCACCGGGACGAAGCGGAAGCCGGGAAGCCGCTCGGCGTAGCCGGCGATCCGCTGCAATTCGCAGAGATCGGCGGCGCGGCGTACCCCGTAGTAGAGATGCACCGGCCGCTCGCAGCCGCGCTCGGCCAGTTCGTCGAGCATGCCGAGGAACGCCGACAGGCCGGTGCCGCCGGCCACCAGCAGCAACGGGCGCTCCACCTGACGCAGGTAGAAGGTGCCCAGCGGCGCCTCGAAGCGGATCTCGTCGCCGACCCGGCACCCTTGGCGCAGGTAGTCGCTCATGGCGCCGCCCGGGAGCAGGCGGATGAGGAACTGCAGGTGGTTCTGCGGATTCGGCCGGTTGGCGAAGGAGTAGGCGCGCCGGCAGTCGCTGCCGGGTACTTGCAGCCGCGCGTACTGGCCGGGCAGGAAGTCCAACTGGCGGCCCGCGGCGCCGGCGTCGAGGCGGAGCAGCGCGGTGTCCTCGGAGAGCAGGCGCAGTTCGCGCACCACGCCGCTGTGCGCCTGGGCCGCGGCGGCGTGGCAGAGGGTCGAGGCGAAGTCGAAGTAGAAGGCCGCGTCGGAGCGCACCCGGGTCTGGCAGGCGAGCACCTTGCGCTGCTCCAGGTCGGCGGCGGAGAGGGTGTCCTCGTCGGCGTAGTCCAGGCTGTAGCTGCCCGCCTCGCAGCGGCCCATGCAGGTGCCGCAGACCCCTTCGCGGCAGTCCAGCGGCAGGTTGATGCCGTGGCGCAGGGCGGCGTCGAGGAGCAGGTCGTCGTGGCCGACGGGCAGGAACAGGGTCTTGCCGTCGGCGAAGCTGAGGGCGACTTTGTGATTCATCGTGACGGGGCCCGCCGTTCAGAGGTGGTAGAAGTCGAGGACCGAGTCGATCCGGTCGTTGAGCAGGACGATGTGCTTGCGCGCGATCAGCCAGGTCTCGCCATGGGGTTTCAGGCGGTAGGTGGCATGGCCGAAGAAGCTGCCGGTCTGGTCCAGGCGCTGGAACAGGGTCTGCCAGTTGACCCGCACTCGCAGCAGGCCTTCGCCTTCCTCGGCGATGCGCACGTTGCCGATCTGGTGCAGGGTGCGCGGCATCGGCACGGTGGACGCGGCCTTGCCGGTGCGGATACGGAACACCCGGTCTTCCAGGCCGGCACGGCTGGGGTAGTAGATCAGCGACATCTCGCGCTTCGGATCGCGGGTGTAGCGGTGCTCGGACTCCCACTGCGGCAGGTGGAACTCGCACTGTTCGTCGAACTGCGCGAGGTAGCCGTCCCAGTCCTGGGCATCGCAGAGTTCGGCGTGGCGGTAGAGGAACTGTTCGACGCGGTACTGCAGTCCTGCGTTCATGGGGTCACCTCCTTCGCGCGCAGGGCCAGGCGCTCCAGGCCGTCGAGGAGGAAGCGCCGCCAATGCGCGTGCTGGTTGACGTAGAGGCCTTCGTGGGTGATCTCGGTGCCGGTCAGCAGCGGCGCGATACCCAGCGCCTGGCTGTTCGGCGTCGCGCCTTCGAGCCACTTGCCGTGGCCGCGGGAGATGTCGCTCCAGCGCTCCAGGCGGGCCTGGAAGCCACGCTGGGCTTCGCGGAACTCCACCAGGTCGTCGGGCGTGCCCATCCCGGAGACGTTGAAAAAGTCCTCGAACTGGCGGATCCGGTTCTCCCGGTCGGCGTCCGACTCGCCCTTGACGCCGATGCACTGGCTGACGATCTCGGTACGGTTCCAGGCCAGCGGGCGGACGATGCGCAGCTGCGAGCTGATCTGGTCGATGACGAACAGGCTGGGGTAGAGATTGAGATTGCGCAGGCGATGCATCATCCACTCGGCGCGGGCCTGGCCGTATTCCGCCACCAGCCGCGGCATCACGCTGGCGTAGCCGGGGCGTACGGCGGGGTTGGGCATCTCGCTGAAGAGCACGCTGTGGCCGTTGGCGAAGGAGAACCAGCCGTCGTCGGTGGCCGCGTCGCCGGCGCCGAGCTTGCTGTAGTCGAGGGTGGCGGCCACGCCGCCGCGCTCGGCCTCGACCTGCTGGCGGTGCTGCACGGTGGCTACGTAGTTGTAGTGCACGGTACTGACGTGATAGCCGTCCAGGCCATTCTCGTTCTGCAGCTTCCAGTTGCCTTCGTAGGTGTAGGTGGAGGTGCCGGGCAACACTTCCAGCTCGCCGCTGGGAGACTGCGCCACCAGCATGTCGAGGAACACCCGGGCGTCGCCAAGGAAGTCCACCAGGTCGTCCTCGCCGGCGACGTCCAGGCTGACGAAGACGAAGCCCCTGTAGCTCTGGATGCGCGCTTTCTTCAGGCCGCGGGTGGCCTTGTCGAAGCCTTCCGGGTATTCGCCCGGCGCCTTGACCTTCACCAGCCGGCCGTCGTTCTTGTAGCACCAGGCATGGAACGGACAGGTGAAGGTCGACTGGTTGCCCTTGCCGACCCGCACCAGGGTCGCGCCGCGATGCTGGCAGGCGTTGACCAGCGCGTGCAACTGGCCGTTGCCGTCGCGGGTGACGATCAGCGGCTGGCGTCCGGCGCGCAGGGTGACGAAGTCGTGGGGCCTGGCCAGTTCGCTTTCGTGGCAGGCGTAGATCCAGTTCTTTTCGAAGATCAGCTCCATCTCCAGGTCGAACAGCTCCGGTTCGGTGAACATGTCCCGGGCGATGCGGAAGATGCCTTCCTCGGGACGGAAGTCGAGGCAGCCGCCGACATAGTCGCGCCACTGTTCGAGGCTTCTGCGGTTAGCGTTCATGCGTTCTCACCCTTGTGCGTTGTCGTTATGGGTGAGCCATTCAACGGCCGCGAGCGGGGGCGGGCTATCCGCTTAGTCGACGATGCGCATCCCGAAAATGTGCGGCCGCCGAGGAGCGGCCGAGGGCCTCGCGGAGGGCTCGTTCCGGGTTCGAGCGGCGCTTGCGGCGGACGCTTTGTCCGGAAAGTCGGCGAACGCTATCCGGATAGTGGAGGATGCGGGGAGTCGGCCTTGCGCCGGCACATGCCTTGCATTTTGCTGAAAACAGAGCGCCAGCAGAGCGCACCCCCAGCCTTGCCGTGTCGAGTGCCGAACCATGATGAGGAGCCATCCCGTCGCCGATCGTGGCGATCTCCATGCCGACCACCTGGACCTGGCCGCCGCCCGTTCCTGGATGTCGAAGGTCTGCGGGCCGCACCGGCTCGAAGCGGCGAGCCCGGGACTGGTGCAGTTCCAGCACCACGGCAACGTGCTGAAGTCGATGTGCACCACCCTCGGCTACATCGGCTACGGCACCGACGTCACCATCACCGTCGAGGATGCCGCGGCGTTCAACGCCTACAGCCTGAGCCTGCCGCTCAGCGGCGAGCAGGAGCTGTGCCGGGGCGGGCTGCGCCTGCTCTCCGACGTCCGCCGCGGGGTGATCATCGCGCCCAACGAGCGCCAGGAGCTGAGCATCGCCGGGGACTGCCGCAAGTTGCAGGTGGTGATCGGCCGCACGGCGATGCGCAAGGTCCTGGAGGAGATGTTGCAGCGGCCGATCGATACGCCCTTGCGCTTCGATCCGGAAATGGATGCCCTGGACGGCGCCTCCGCGTCCTGGTGGCGCACCGTGCGGCACATCAGCGAGGAGATGGCGCGCAGCGAACTCTACGCCCAGGCGTTTTTCAGCAGCGACCTGGAGCGCGCGCTGATCAAGGGACTGATCCTGGCCCAGCCGAACAACTACAGCGAGGCCCTGCAGCAGGGCCTTGGCGGGCGCCCGCCGCACTACCTGCTGCGTGCCCGCGAGTTTCTCCAGGCCAACGCCCGCGAGACCCTGAGCCTGGAGGACGTGGAACGCGCCGCCGGAGTCTCGCGGTTCAAGCTGTTCGAGGGCTTCCGTCGCTACTTCGGGGTGTCGCCGATGAGCTACCTGAAGCACTACCGACTCGCCGCGGTGCGCGAGGAGATCCTCGCCAGCGGCGGCGCCCGCAGCATCTCGACGATCGCCCTGGGCTGGGGCTTCAGCCACCTCGGACGCTTCTCCGTGGACTACCGCAAGCGCTTCGAGGAAACCCCGAGCATGACCCAGCGCCGCGCCGCGCGGCGCTCCTGAGAGGGCACTCAGGCGTCCTCGCGGCCGATCAGCGCCAGGCAGCGCCGCAGGTGCGGAGAGCCGTCGCCCTGGCGCCGGCTGACGATGATCGGCGAGGTCAGGGAGGCGTCGGCCAGGGCCTGGTAGGCGACGTCGTCGCGGTGCTGCAACTGCACCGAGGCCGGCACCAGGGTCGCGCCGAGTCCGGCGGCGACCAGGCCGATGGCGGTCTGCATTTCGTTGGCCCATTGCGTCACGCGCAGGCTCAGGCCGTGAGTGGCGAACAGCGCCAGCACATGGTCGGCGTAGCTCGGTCGCGGCTGGCCGGGGTAGAGCACGAACGGTTCGCGCGACAGGCGCTCCAGGCTCAGCGGCTGGCCGAGCAACGGGTGCCCGGCGGGCAGGGCGGCGACCAGCGGCTCTTCGCTGAGCACGCTCTGGCGGATCGCCGGGTCGTCGATGCGGATGCGTCCGAAACCGATGTCGATGCGCCCGCTCTTCAGCGCCTCGACCTGTTGCAGGGTGGTCATCTCCAGCAGGCCCAGCTCCAGCTCCGGGTCGCCGCGCAGGTGGCGGATCAGCTCCGGCAGCACGCCATACAGCGCCGAGGGCACGAAGCCGATGCCGAACCACTGGCGCTGGCCCTGGCCGATCCGCCGGGTGCTGTCGCAGATGCTCTCCAGTTGGTCCAGGAGCGTCGCGCTCTGTTCGTGGAAGAAGCGCCCGGCTTCGGTCAGGCGCAGCGGCCGGCCGCGCTCCAGCAGGGCCACCCCGAGCATTTCCTCAAGTTGCTGGATCTGCCGGCTCAGCGGTGGCTGGGCGATGTGCAGTTGCTCGGCGGCGCGGGTGAAGTTGAGGGTCCGGGCCAGCGCCTGGAAGTAGCGCAGGTGACGAAGCTCCATGATACCTCCAGGGTATGGTTCGAGAGGAAGATGATATTGGACCCCAGTGAAGAAGGCGATGGATGCTTGGCCGAAACGACGGCGAAACCCGCTCGGTATCGAGCGAGCCTTGAGCGGCGAACCGTCGAAAACCCGACCGCAACCCTGGTGGACCCCCGAGAATGAGCCAAGCCGTGATCCAAAGCCTCGAGTCGATCATCGTCGACCTGCCGACCATCCGCCCGCACAAGCTGGCCATGCACACCATGAACCGGCAGACCCTGGTGATCCTCCGCCTGCGTTGCAGCGACGGCATCGAGGGCCTCGGCGAAGCCACCACCATCGGTGGCCTGGCCTACGGCAGCGAGAGCCCGGAGAGCATCAAGAGCAATCTCGACGCGCATTTCGCCCCGTTGCTGCTGGGCCAGCCGGCGGACAACGTGAATGCCGCGATGCAGCGCCTGGACCGGCATATCAGGGGCAACACCTTCGCCCGCTCGGCGGTCGAGACCGCCTTGCTCGACGCCCATGGCAAGCGCCTCGGCCTGGCCGTCAGCGAACTGCTCGGCGGCCGCCTGCACGACAGCCTGGAGGTGGCCTGGACCCTGGCCAGCGGCGACACCGGCCGCGACATCGAGGAAGCCGAGCGGATGCTCGACCTGCGCCGCCACCGGCACTTCAAGCTGAAGATCGGCGCCGGTGAGGTGGATGCCGACGTGGCCCACGCGATCGCCATCAAGCGCGCCCTCGGCGAGCGCGCCAGCGTGCGGGTGGACGTCAACCAGGCCTGGGACGAAGGCGTTGCCCAGCGTGCCTGCACGACGCTCGGCGACAACGGCATCGCCCTGATCGAACAGCCCATCGCCCGCCACAACCGCGTCGGCCTGGCGCGCCTGAGCAGCCGCGGCGGCGCGCCGATCATGGCCGACGAGGCCATCGAGAGCGTCGAGGATGCCTTCCACCTGGCTCGCGAGGGCGCCGCCCCGGTGTTCGCCCTGAAGATCGCCAAGAACGGCGGACCGCGCGCGGTGCTGCGTAGCGCGGCGATCGCCGAAGCGGCCGGGATCGGCCTGTACGGCGGGACCATGCTCGAGGGCGGCATCGGCACCCTGGCCGCCGCCCACGCCTTCGTCACCCTCGACCGCCTGGCCTGGCACAGCGAACTGTTCGGCCCGTTGCTGCTGACCGAGGACATCCTCCTCGAGTCGCCGCGCTACCAGGATTTCCACTTGCACGTGCCGCGTGCGCCGGGTCTCGGCCTGGCGCTCGACGAAGAGCGCCTGGCGCGCTTCCGCCGGCGCTGAAGCCATTCCGCAGACAGAGGAGAAACGACCGATGCTGTTCCACGTGAAGATGACCGTGAAGTTGCCCGTCGACATGGACCCGCAACAGGCCGAGCGGCTCAAGGCCGAGGAGAAGGAAATGGCCCAGCGCCTCCAGCGCGAGGGCAGCTGGCGGCACCTCTGGCGGATCGCCGGGCACTACGCCAACTACAGCCTGTTCGACCTGCCCAGCGTCGAGGCGCTGCACGACACCCTGACCCGGCTGCCGCTGTTTCCCTACATGGACATCGAGATCGACGGGCTTTGCCGGCATCCCTCGTCGATCCATGCCGACGACCGCTGAGATTCCCTTCCCACGCCCGACAACAACAAGCAGAGGCAAACGCCATGACCGTGAAGATTTCCCAGACTGCCGACGTCCAGCGCTTCTTCGAAGAGGCCAGCGGCCAGCTCAACGAACGCGGCGATCCGCGCACCAAGGCCCTGGTGCGGCGCATCCTCGACGACACGGCGAAGTTGATCGAAGAGATGCAGGTCACGCCCGACGAATTCTGGAAAGCGGTGGACTACCTGAACCGCCTGGGCAGCCGCCAGGAGGCCGGCCTGCTGGCCGCCGGGCTGGGCCTGGAGCATTACCTGGACCTGCTGCTCGACGCCCAGGACGCCGAGGCCGGCCTCACCGGCGGCACGCCGCGCACCATCGAAGGGCCGCTGTACGTCGCCGGCGCGCCGCTGAGCGACGGCGAGGCACGGATGGACGACGGCCGCGACCCCGGCACCGTGATGTTCCTCCAGGGCCGCGTCAGCGGTCCCGACGGCCAGCCGCTGGCCGGAGCCATCGTCGACGTCTGGCACGCCAATACCCAAGGCACCTATTCCTACTTCGACAGCAGTCAGTCCGAATACAACCTGCGCCGGCGCATCCGCACCGACGCCGACGGCCGCTACCGTGCGCGCAGCATCGTGCCCTCCGGCTACGGTTGCCCGAGCGACGGCCCGACCCAGGAGCTGCTCGACCGCCTCGGCCGCCACGGCCAGCGGCCGGCGCACATCCACTTCTTCGTCTCGGCGCCCGGCCATCGCCACCTGACCACCCAGATCAACCTGGCGGGCGACCGCTACCTGTGGGACGACTTCGCCTACGCCACCCGCGATGGGCTGATCGGCGACCTGCGCTTCAACGACGATCCCGCCGCGGCCCGCGACCGCGGCGTGGAGGGCGGACGCTTCGCCGAACTGGATTTCGACTTCCAGCTCCAGGCCAGCCCGGCGCCCGCCGCCGAGCGCCGCAGCCAGCGGCCGCGGGCATTGCAGGAGTAAGGTGGGAAACGGGGAGGGCGGCTGGTCGCTGGCGACCATGCCGCCTTCTTCCGCCAGGCGCGACGGCGGATAAAAAAAGGCGCCATGACTGGCGCCTCAGGACTTGTCCAAAGGAGCAACCCAAAAAGGACAAGTGTATTGCTCGGTGAAAGGCTGCTCAGCCGTTGCCGTTCTTGCGCTCGGCGCATTTGCTGCGGTCGGTCTTCTGCGCTTGCGCTTCCAGTTGTTGCTTCTGCAGGCGCTTTTCGCGCAGTTCTTTCTGCGCGGCGCGGAATTCGGCGTTGTACTGCCAGGAGCGTTCGCTGCCGTCCTGGGCCTGGGCAGTGGCGGCGCCGGTCGCCAGCAGGGCGGCCAGCAGCATCGGGATGATCTTCATGGCAAACCTCTCGGGTTGGCTCGTCGCCGGGGCGAGGTATTCGTCCCGTTTGAGCAAAGAGTAAGAGCGGACGGATTACCCGAGGGTGAGTGGAAAATTACGTTTCCGATAACTTCGGCGATGCTCCGTTGCATGGCGGAGGAGTCTGCGCGAAGCGCATTAAGTGCGAGTTAAGATTGCGGAAAAGTAATCCCCGCCTCATGTCTGCGTCATTTCCCCGGATCCAGAATCAGCCTCACGGTCAATGCCGGTTGCGGCAGGACTGCGCGGGGGCGCGATCGACCAGAAGTTCACGCACAGCCAGCGCCGCAAGGCATGGCCGCAGAAGAAAAACAGACATGAACCGATCTGGAGCAATCGCCATGCAAGGGGATGGAAAGAAACGACTGTGGACGCTTCCACTGCTGCTGGGCGCTGGAGTGATGGCCTCGGCCGTCGCCGAGGAGAACGCCGAGCGGAGCAAGGAAGGTTTCATCGAGGGCAGCGAGGTCAACCTGCTGCTGCGCAACTTCTACTTCAACCGCGACTTCCGCAAGGGCCAATCGAGCCCGGCGGGCGGCGGCTATACCGAGGAATGGGTGCAGGGCTTCATGGCCAACTTCTCCTCGGGCTTCACCCAGGGCACGCTGGGCGTCGGCATCGACGCCTTCGCCCAGCTCGGCGTGCGCCTGGACAGCGGCGGCGGGCGTTCCGGCGCCGGCGGTAGCGTCGACCTGCTGCCCTATGACGACCAGGGTCGGCCGCAGGACGACTATTCGCGAGCCGGCGGCGCGGTCAAGCTGCGCTGGTACGGCACCGTGCTGCGGGTCGGCGACGTGTTCCCGGAAACCCCGGTGATCCAGTACGGCAACAGCCGGCTGTTCCCCTCCAGCTTCCGCGGCTTTACCCTGGTCAACGACAGCCTGGCGAAGGGCCTGACCCTGCAGGCCGGCAAGCTGAACTCGATGACCCAGCCGAACAGCACCAGCGGCAGCGACGACTTCTACAGCTTCTACACCGGCCGGCGCATCGACTCGCCGTGGGTCGCCTACGCCGGCGGCGACTACCAGGCCACCGAGCACTGGAGCATCAGCCTCTACGGCAGCCGCCAGAAGGACGCCTGGGACCAGTACTACGCCGGCACCAGCTTCAACTATCCGCTGGACGACAAGCTGTCCCTGCTCGGCGGCGCCAACTACTACAAGGTCAAGGACCAGGGCAGGCAGGTGATGGGCGAACTCGACAACGACATCTGGAGCGTGCGCGGCGGCTTCGCCTACGGTCCGCACCAGGTGCTGCTGTCGTACCAGCGCAACAACGGCGACGACGACTTCGACTACCTGCGCCAGACCGACTCCATCTACCTGGACAACTCGATCCAGTACAGCGACTTCAACTCGCCCAAGGAACGCTCGCTGATGCTCCGCTACGACCTCGACATGGCCGCCTTCGGCGTGCCGGGGCTGAGCTTCATGACCCGCTATGGCAAGGGCTGGGACGCCGATTATTCGAATGCCAACAGCGTCTACATGCGCACCGACGCCAACGGCAACCCGCTGACCAACCAGGGCCGCTGGGAACGCGACGTGGAGGTCAAGTACGTGGTGCAGGGCGGCGCGGCCAAGGACCTGGCGTTCCGCGTGCGCCAGGCCACGGTGCGCTCCGACAGCTTCGAGTCGGACCTCGACGAAGTCCGCCTGATCGTCGAATACCCGCTGCAAGTCCTCTGAAGGCGCGCCGCCGCCCCGTCCGGGGCGGCGCTCTGCGACAGCCCGTTGCTGGCGGCTGCGCGGCGGCGCTGCTACTTTCCTCTGGGTAGGCGGGCCGAAGGGCGGTTCCTGGCCGGGCATGGCTTCGACCTGCCGGTGGGCGCCGCGACCCGAACCTCGGCCACGCCATTCCACCCATGCCGCCCGGGCACCGGCGTGCCCGTGGCAGCCCAGGCTACGGGCGCCGCGTAGCCAGCCAAGCGGGAGTCGACATGGCCTCGTGGACCTTGGTGGACGCCAGCGCGATCGCTGTCCGCCATCCCTACACCTTCTACAAACCGGACGCGGAGACCATCGACCGGGTCGCCGCCGGGGAAAGCGTCAAGCTGATCTTCGCCTTCGATACCGACAACCCCGATGCGCCGCGCGCCGAGCGGCTCTGGGTGACGGTCGAGGGCATCGAGGCGGATGGCGCCTTCAGCGGCCGCCTGGACAACTATCCGCAATACATCCGCGACCTGTCGCTGGGCGAACGCATCGTCTTCGAGGCGCGGCACATCATCAACACCGAGCACGACCCGCGGGAAACGCCGATCTCGCGCTATGCCCGGCGCTGCTTCGTGACGCGCCGGGTGATAGACGAGGGGAAGGCGGTCGGCTACCTCTACCGCGAGGCGCCGGAAGAGGAAAACGACAGCGGCTGGCGGCTGATGGCCGGCGACGAGTCGGACGACTACATGAATACCGCCGGGACCACCGCCTACGTCAGCCTGGGCTCGGTGCTGAACGCCGACGACAGCATCCTGCCGCTGCTCGACGCGCCGCCGGGACGGGCGTTCGAGCGGCTGGCCGACGGTTCCTTCATCGAGGTGCAGGGACCGGAGGGTTGAGCCTCAGCCTGGCAGCTCGGCGAGGAAACGCTCCAGGCGCTCGGCCAGGGCCAGGTAGTCGTCGGGACTGCGGTTGCTGCCCATCTTTCCCGACCTGACCCGCCTGGCGTCGCTGCGCTCGCGCTCGGCGCGGCTGGCGAGGGCCAGACGCAGGGCGCTGGCCCTCGCCGGCGACTCCTCCAGTAGCGGTCGCGCCATGATCCGCGCGGCGTCGGCGTCGCCGTATTGCAGGGCGAGGAGCACCGTATTCGGGTCGGAGATCGCGCCGAGCCGCAACAGGCGTTCGGCCAGGAGCGCATCGAGGTGCGCGGCGCCAATCTGCAGGCTGTCCTGGTGCACCGCGACGCCCTGGTCGAGCAGCCATCCGGCGGCCTCCAGGCGCCCGCGGGCGAGGCAGGCCTCCAGCACGCCGCCGCGTCCGCGCAAGGTTTCGGCGAAGTCGCAGCCGGCATCGCGCAGGCGTTGCAGCAGGTCGATATCGCCGTCTTGCGCAGCTTCGGCCAGGGCCAGTTGACGCAGCCTTGGCTCGGCGGCCAGGCTGCCGTCGGCGAGGGCCGGCCGCCAGTCGAGGATGCGCTGGCGCAGCAGGACTTCCAGGCGGCCCTTCAGCGCCTTGCCGGGCTCCCCGGCGGCCTCCAGGGCGTCCAGCGCTTCCAGTAGCTCGTCGGCCACGCCGCAGGCGTTCTCGGCGTCGAACGGGTCCTGTTCGAAGGACAGCAGGCGGAACAGCCCGCCGACGTCGTCGGCCAGGCGCGTCAGCGAATCCTGGTGCAGGCGTCCGGCCCAGGCCGGCGGCAGGCCGTGGCTCCAGGCGATTACCGCGCCATACTCGGGGCCGGGTTCGACGCAGACGTAGAGCCGCTCCAGGTACTCGAAGCCACCGAACGGCAGGTAGGCCAGCTTGCCGTTCCAGTCGCAGCCTTCTTCTGCCGCGGCTTCCGCCGCCAGCTCGCGCTCGTGTTCGATCCAGCCCCAGAGGTCGTGGTAGCCGTCGCTGTCCGGATAGAACAGTTCGCTGAAAGAGAACGGGTGGCGGTGGCCGTCGTAGTCGACTTCCAGGTCATAGCCGAGGCGCCCGCCGAAACAGGTGCGCCAGAGGCGCAGCAGGTCTTCTGGAATCGGTCCGGCCAGGCCTTCGGCAAGACGCTGGACGTGTTCGGCGGACACTGGCGGTTGGGCGTCGTATACCACGCAGCCGTCGAACACGGCCAGGCGATGGGCCAGCAGGAGTTGGCGTTCGGCGGGGGAGAGTTCCATTCTCTGTGGTCCTGTCGATTCGGGGCGGCCACTCTAGCACGGCGAGGGTGCGCGTTCCGCAACGCCTTGGCTATCATGCGCGGCTTTCCATCCGCCCTGGCCGGAGTCCGTCGAACCATGCACACCTTGCAGCAACTGCGCAGCGGCGAACTGGCCGGCGCCACGCGCCTGGACCTGTCCTGCGGCCTGCGCGAGTTCCCCCGGGAAATCTTCGAACTGGCCGACTCCCTGGAGGTGCTCAACCTCAGCGGCAACGCCCTGGACAGCCTGCCGGACGACCTCGGCCGGCTGCATCGTCTCAAGGTGCTGTTCTGTTCCGCCAACGACTTCGCCGAATTGCCGGCGGCGGTGGGCGACTGTCCGGCGCTGAGCATGGTCGGCTTCAAGTCCAACCGCATCGAGCGGGTGCCGGCCGCGGCCCTGCCGCCGGCGTTGCGCTGGCTGATCCTCACCGACAACCGGATTGCCACGCTGCCCGAGGAACTGGGCCGCCGGCCGTTGCAGAAGCTGATGTTGGCCGGCAACCGCCTGGAGGCCTTGCCCGAGAGCATGGCCGCTTGCGAAGGCCTGGAACTGCTGCGGATCGCCGCCAACCGTTTCCAGCGCCTGCCGGCCTGGCTGGCGACGCTGCCGCGCCTGGCCTGGCTGGCCTACGCCGGCAACCCGTTGTGCCGCCTACCGGCGCTGGCCGACAGCGGCATCGCCGCGCTGGACTGGAGCGAGCTGAGCCTGGAAGGGCTGATCGGCGAAGGAGCCTCCGGGGTCATCCATCGCGCCGGCTGGCACCAGCCGGACGGCTCGACGCGCACGGTGGCGCTGAAGCTGTTCAAGGGCGAAGTGACCAGCGATGGCACCCCCGCCAGCGAGATGGCCGCCTGCCTGGCGGCGGGGCGCCATGCGCAATTGATCGAGGTGCTCGGCCGGCTCGCCGGGCATCCGCAAGGGCGCGACGGGCTGGTGCTGGAGCTGCTCGACGGCGCCTATCGCAACCTGGCGGGGCCGCCGAGCCTGGAGTCCTGTACCCGCGACGTCTATCCGCCGGGACTGCGCTTCGAGCTGGCCACGGCGCTGCGCCTGGCGGCCTCGCTCGCCGGGTTGATGGACCATCTGCATGGACGCGGCATCAGCCATGGCGACTTCTATGCGCATAACATCCTCTGGCGCGAGGAGGGTGCCTGCCTGCTCGGCGATTTCGGCGCCGCGTCCTTCCTCCCGGACGACGCCGTGCTCGCCGGCGCCCTGCGGCGCCTGGAAGTGCGTGCCTTCGCCTGCCTGCTGGAGGAGTTGCTCGAGCGCAGCGAGGCGCTGCCGGGGCAGGCCTCGCTACGTGCGGCGCTGGTCGAGTTGCAGCGACGTTGCGCGCTGCCACGGGTGAGCGAGCGGCCGGACTTCGGCGAGATCCAGGCGATCTTGCGCGACCTTGCCGCTCGCAGCCAGGCGTTTCCTCAAGTTCGATGAATTTGCCCGAGATTGACCGCAGGCTGATAAATATCAACGCAGTTCTAGCGGGCTTGGAGCTAGACTGACAAGTATGTCAGGAACGCGGCCAACGAGGGTAAACATGGATTCCTACGGCGTCACTTTCGCAATCATCGTGCTGGGCATGCTCTTCATCGGCACGGGTTTCACCAAGCGCGACACGCCGTTCGGCCTGTTCCTCATGTGGGTCGGGGTGATCTGCATGCTGGCCATCATCAGCTACCGCATCTATATCGCCACCCATTACTGAAGCGCCACCCGCGCCCGCAATGGCGGGCGCGGAGGTCCGCCGCTCAGTCGCGCGTCTCGCTCATGGCCCGGGCATAGCCGGACGGGGCGAAGCGCAGGGTCACCAGCAACATCGCCACCACGCTCGCCGCGAGCAGCAGCCAGGAGGCCTGGAAGCTGCCGGTGGCGTCGCGCAGCCAGCCGGTCAGGTAGGGCACGATGCCGGTGATGATGAAGCCGATGCCTTGCACGAAGGCCGCCAGGCTTCCCGCCGCACGCGGCTCGTGGAGGTGGTCGAGGGTCAGGGTCAGGCTGAGGGCGAAGCAGGCGCCCAGGCCGTAGCCGATCAACGCCACCCACAGCGCCGCGTGCTGCAGCGGCATCAGCAGCAGGCCGCAGAAGCCGCCGAGCTGGACCAGCAGCGCGGCCAGCAGCCAGGGCCGGCGGTCGAGGCGGCGGCGAAGCAGCAGCGGCACGCTGAGCGCGGCGAGCACCTGGAAGATGGTCATGATCCCGACCAGCCCGCCGCTGTCCTGGGCGCTCCAGCCGAGCTGGCGGTAGTACACCGGCAACCAGGCCACCATGCTGGTGTAGCCGCCGTTGATCAACCCGAAATACACCGCCAGCAGCCAGCCACGGCGATTGCCGAAGAAGTGCCGAACCGGCCCCTCGCCAGCGCTCGGCAGCACCTCCCTTGGCCGCGCGAACATCCACAGCAGCAGCGCCAGCAGGGCCGGTACGGCCCAGGCGCCGAGGCCGGCCTGCCAGTTGGAGAAGTGTTCGGCGATCCGCGGGCTGAGCACCGCCGCGGTTCCGCCGCCGGCCATCAGCGACGCCGAGTAGAGGCCCATCGCCGCCGGGACCCGCCTCGGGAACCAGCGCTTGACCACGCCCGGTACCAGTGCCTGGATGATCGCCACGCCGCTGCCGGCCAGCGCGGCGCTGGCGATCAGCGCCAGCCCGCTATCCAGTTCCAGGCGCCAGAGGCAGGCCGCGGCGATGGCCAGCAGTCCGCAGACGATGCCGCGGTGCTCGGCCAGCCAGCGCCCGAGCCAGGGCAGGAACAGCGCCACCAGGCCCATGCAGAGCACCGGCAACACCGTCAGCAGCGACGCGCCCTGGAAGCCGAGACCGGTGCCGGCGGTGATTTCCTCGAGCAGCGGGCCGATGCCGGTGAGGATCGGTCGCAGGTTGATGCCGAGGCAGAAGATCACCAGCAGGCCGACCCAACTGACCTCCGCCGCGCCGACGCCGGTGGCGGCCTGGCCGCCGGAAGGGATTCGCGCGCTCATGCCTGGCGTTGCCGCCATTGCCGGTACAGACCCTCTTCGCCGGCAGGACGCAGGGCGCGTAGCGGCAGGCTCTGCCGCTGTGGCGGGCGCGCCATCTCGGCGTAGAGCGTGGCCGTGGACAGGCCGAACGCTTCGCCGTCCTCGTTGGAATAGGCGAACCAGGCCGCCTGGATGCCGCAGAGATGCATGGCGGCCAGGCACATCGGGCAGGGATGGCCGCTGGCGTAGATCACGCAACCGTCCAGGCGCGGGCTGCCGAGCGCCTGGCTGGCCTGGCGGATCGCCTGCAGCTCGGCGTGGGCGCTGGGATCGTGGGTCTCGTGGATCTGGTTGACGCCGCGGGCCAGGACCCGCCCGTCGCGCACCAGCACGGCGCCGAACGGGCGGCCGCCGGCCTCGACGTTGGCGCGGGCGAGGGCGATGGCCTCGCGCATGAAGGTTTCATCGGACATGTCTTTCTCCTTCGCTTTCATTGGGCGCCGGCGGCCAGCAGCAGCCGCTCGATCCCGCCCTGGCCGCGCTGGCGGGCGTGGGCCAGCGGGCTGACGCCGTTGGCATCGGCCAGGTTGACGTCGGCGCCGGCGTCGATCAGCAGGCGCACGATCTCCTGGTGGCGCGGACCGCCGTCGCTGAGCAGGATCGCCTCGAGCAGCCCGGTCCAGCCGAGCTTGTTGACATGGTTGGGATCGACCCCGGCTTGCAGCAGCGTCTTCACCACTTCCACATGGCCGCGTTCGCAGGCCGGGATCAGCGCGGTGCCGCCATAGCGGTTGGTACTCTTCAGGTCGGCGCCGTGGAGCAGGGTCAGGCGCAGGATTTCCAGGCGGCCCTCGGCGCCGGCCAGCAGATACGGGCTGTCGAGCCGGCTGTTCTGCCGGTTGACGTCGGCGCCGGCCTCGATCAACTGGCGCGCCACCGCCAGGTGGTCGTTGGCGGTGGCCAGCAGCAGCGGGGTGCTGCCGTCGGCGCTGGGCGCGTCGACCTCGACCTTGCGTTCGAGCAGGCTGGCGACCTGCGCGGTATCGCCGCGACGCGCGGCTTCGAGCAATGCTCCGGCGTCGCTCGCGCCGGCGCCTCCGCTGAATGCTGCGCAGACCAGCATGGCTCCGCTCCTGCATAGATTGGCCAGGGACATGTCGATGGGCTCCGATAGGCGTTGGCGAAAAGTATGGCGTCGATGTCATGTATGCTGAAATTAAATGATGTAATGCCTTTCAGTGGGAGTGTGCATGCTCGATCTGGTCCTGCTCCGTACCTTCGTCAGCGTTGTCGACACCGGCAACTTCACCCGCGCCGGCGAACACCTGCACCTGACCCAGTCCACCGTCAGCCAGCAGGTCATCCGCCTCGAACAGAACCTCGGTTGCCGCCTGCTCGACCGCAGCCAGCGGCAGGTCTTGCCGACCGAGGAAGGCGAGCGCCTGCTTGGCTACGCGCGGCGCCTGCTGCGGCTCTCGGACGAGGCCAGCGAGGCCCTCAGCCCGGCCCATGGCGACGGCGTGCTGCGCCTCGGCGTGCCGGAAGACCTCGCCGGCGAAGTGCTGATGCCGGTGCTGACGCGCTTCACCGAAGAGCGTCCGCGACTGCGCCTGGAGGTCGAGAGCGGTCTCAGCCATCACCTGCTGCGCCTCTATCGCAGCGGCGAGCTGGACCTGCTGCTGGTCAAGCAGTGGGGGGCCGACAGCGACTGCCATGCACGCTGGGCCGAGCCGCTGGGCTGGTTCGGCAGCGCCGCGCGGCCGTTCGGCGAGGGTTCGCCGGAGGAGCCGGTGCCGCTGGTGGTGTTCCCGGTCGGCGCGCTGTATCGCCAGGAGATGATCCATGCCCTGGAGAGCATCGGGCGTCGCTGGCGCATCGGCTATTCCAGCGCCAGCCTGGCCAGCCTGGTGGCCGCGGTCGGCGCCGGACTGGGGGGCAGCCTGCTGCCGCTGGGCTGCGTCGGGCCCGAGCATCGCCTGCTTGGCGCGCAGGCCGGCTTCCCGCCCATCGCTGGCCTGGAGCTGGCGCTCTACGCGCGGCCCGAGCTGGACAGCGCCGGGCGCACTCTCCGCGACCGCCTGCGCGACCTCTGCGATGCACGCCTGGAAGGGTTGCAGGGCGAGCGCTGAGCGCTGCCTCCGGGCTATGATCCGGCTCCCTCAGCGAATGGACACGGAAGCCGCCAGATGTCCCGACCCACCCTGCAAGTCGACCTGCTGGTCGAGTCCTTCAACTACAAGGCCTGGTCCGACCGCCGCACCCTCGATGCCATCGCCCGGATCGACGCCGAGGCGTTCCCGGCCTCGCTGGCCTTCGCCTTGCAACAGCTCAATCACATGGCGATCGTCGAGGAACTGTTCAGGGCGCGCCTGCTGGGCGAGCCGGCGCCCCACCAACAGACCAACAGCGAGGTGGTGCCTGGCTACGACGTCCTGCGTCGCCGGCTGGAGGATTCGGCCGCCTGGTTCGCCGGCTATGTCGCCGAGCTGCCGCTGGAGCGTCGCGGCGAATGGCTGCGCTTCCGCTTCGCCGATGGCCGCGACGGCGGCATGACGCGCCAGGAGATCCTCTTCCATATCGTCAACCATGGCACCTACCATCGCGGCGCCATCGGTCATGCCCTCGACCTGGCGGGCGCGCCCCGGCCGGCGGATACCTACACCCTGTATATCCACTCCGCGCAGCCGGAGCGGCGGGAATAGCCCGCGGCAATGGCCGCCGAGCCTCTACGCCATCGCCGAGAAACGACGTGGGGCTCGACCGAGCGTCCGCCCCGCGCGGCGCATAAAAAAGCCCCGCGACCAGGAGCTGCAATCGCGGGGCTGGAGTGGCCGATTTCCATCGGCCGGGGATAGCCGGTTCAGGCGCTGGGTTGCCAGCCACCGCCGAGGGAGCGGTAGATCGCCACGATGCCGCGGTACAGCTCGACCTCGGCCTGGGCCTGGGCATCTTCGGCGGAGAGTTGCTCGCGTTCGGCGTCCAGCAGCACCAGGAAATCGGTGGTGCCTTCGCGGTAGCGGATCGCCGCCTGTTGCGCGGCGGCGCGGCTGGCTTCCGACTGGCGGACCAGCGAGACCAGGCGCTCCTGGCGCTTGCCGTAGTCGCTGAAGGCATTCGCCGATTCTTCCAGGGCCAGCAGCACCTGCTGTTCGTAGCTGGCCAGCGCGGCGTCGGCGTCGGCCTTGGCGCCGCGCAGGCGGGCACGCACGCTGCCGAGGTCGAAGGCGGCCCAACTGATGCTCGGGCCGACGCTCCAGGCGCGGGCGGCGCTTGAGCCGATCTGCGAGCCCCGCCCGGCGGTGAAGCCGAGGAAGCCGCTGAGGCTGACCCGCGGGAACAGGTCGGCGGTGGCCACGCCGACGTCGGCGGTGCTGGCGGCCAGGCGCCGTTCGGCGGCGCGGATGTCCGGTCGGCGGCGCAGCAGCTCGCCGGGATCGCCGATCGGCAGGGCCTTGGTGATCGCCGGCAGGTCGCGCGGCGAAAGGTCCACTGTCAACTCTTCCGGCCGTTGGCCGAGGAGGGTGGCGATACGGTGCCTGGCGCGCTCGGCTTCCGCCTGCAGTTGCGGCACGCTGGCGGCGGTGGCCGCCAGGCGCGCATCGGCGCGCAGTACGTCGAGTTCGGCACCGACCCCGGCGTCGCGCAGTTGCTCGGTGAGCTGGCGCGACTCCTTCTGGTTCTCCAGGTTGCTCAGGGCAATCTTCTCGCGCAGTTGCGCGCCGCGCAGCTGGCCGTAGGCGTCCACCAGCTCGGCGATCAGGCTGACCTGCAGTTGCTGCAGGTCGGCCTCGGCCGCTTCGCTGAGGGCGTCGCTGGACTCCAGCTGACGGCGGATGCGCCCGAACAGGTCAAGCTCCCAAGCGCTATCCAGGCCAAGGTCGTAGCGCTCGCTGTTGACCCGGTCCTCGGTCACTCCCGGTTGCTGGCCCTTGCCGATGTCGGCGCTGGCGCGGCTGGTGACCACCGGGAAGCGATCGTTGGCCACGTCGTCGCGCAGGGCGCGGGCGGCGCGCAGGCGGGCGAAGGCCACGCGCAGGTCGCGGTTGCCGCTCAGCGACTGCTCGACCAGTTGGTTCAGGGTCGGATCGTCGAACTGTTTCCACCACAGGCTTTCGAAGCGGCTGCGGTCGTAGGGCTTGCTCGCCGTGGCGTCGATCTTCGCCGCCGCGGTGTCGGGGGTCCGGTAGTCCGGACCCACCGTGCAGGCGCTGAGCGCCAGCAGACTGAACAGACCCAGGGCGGGCGCGAGCCCGCTCCGGATCGACTGCGTGTGAATCATGCATGCACCTCTGGCAGGCCTTTGTCGTTGGCGGCGCGGCGCGCTTCGCGGTTCTCCACGAAGCGGCGGATGAGGACGTAGAACACCGGCGTCAGCAGCAGGCCGAAGAAGGTCACCCCGATCATCCCGGAGAACACCGCCACGCCCATCGCATGGCGCATCTCGGCGCCGGCGCCGGTGGAGATCACCAGCGGCACCACGCCCATGATGAAGGCGATGGACGTCATCAGGATCGGCCGCAGGCGCAGGCGGCAGGCTTCCAGCACCGCGGCGACGCGGTCCATGCCTTCCTCCTGCTTGTCCTTGGCGAACTCGACGATCAGGATCGCGTTCTTGCACGCCAGCCCCACCAGAACGATCAGGCCGATCTGGGTGAAGATGTTGTTGTCGCTGCCGGCCAGGATCACCCCGGTGATCGCCGACAGCAGGGTCATCGGCACGATCAGGATCACCGCCAGCGGCAGGCTCCAGCTCTCGTACTGGGCGGCCAGCACGAGGAAGGCCAGCAGCACGCAGAGCGGGAAGACGAACAGCGCGGTATTGCCGGCGAGAATCTGCTGGTAGGTCAGCTCGGTCCACTCGTAGGTCATGCCGTTGGGCAGTTCCTCCTTCAGCAGCTTCTCGATCGCCGCCTGCGCCTGGCCGGAGCTGTAGCCCGCGGCCGGGGCGCCGTTGAGTTCGGCGGTGATGAAGCCGTTGTAGTGCATCACACGGTCCGGACCGGAGGTGTCGCTGACCTTGATGAAGGACGCCAGCGGGACCATCTCGCCGAGGTTGTTGCGCACCTTCAGCTGGCCGATCTGCTCGGGTTCGAGGCGGAACTGCTGCTCGGCCTGGACGTTGACCTGATAGGTACGGCCGAAGCGGTTGAAGTCGTTCGCGTACAGCGAGCCGAGGTAGACCTGCAGGGTGTCGAAGATGTCGCTGATCGCCACGCCGTGGGTCTTGGCCTTCTCGCGGTCGATGTCGGCGTCGATCTGCGGCACGTTGACCTGGTAGCTGGAGAACACCGAGCTGGGTTCCAGCTCAGGCAGCGCACGGGCCTTGGTGATGATGTTCTGGGTCTGCTTGAACAGCTCCTCGTAGCCCTGGTTGCCACGGTCCTCGATCTGCAGGCGGAAGCCGCCGATGGTCCCCAGCCCCTGTACCGGCGGCGGCGGGAAGATCGCGATGTAGGCGTCCTGGATGTCGGCGTACTTGGCGTTCAGCGCGGCGGCGATGGCACCGGCCGACTGGCTCGGGTCCTTGCGCTCGTCGAACGGCTTCAGCGGGGTGAACACGATGCCGCTGTTCGGGCTGTTGGTGAAGCCGTTGATCGACAGGCCGGGGAAGGCCACCGAGTCCGCCACGCCGGGCTGCGCCAGGGCGATCTCGGACATCTGCTTGATCACCGCCTCGGTACGGTCCAGGCTGGCCGCGTCGGGCAACTGGGCGAAGGCCACCAGGTACTGCTTGTCCTGCTGCGGGACGAAACCGGTCGGGGTGCTGGAGAAGCCGAAGTAGGTCAGCACCATCAGCCCGCCGTAGACCAGCAGGGCGATCGAGCTGCCGCGCAGGACCCGGTTCACCGTGCCGACGTAGCCATGGCTGGCGCGGTCGAAGAAACGGTTGAACGGACGGAACAGCCAACTGCCGAGGAGCTTGTCGAGGAACACCGAGAAGCGGTCCTTCGGCTCGTGGTGGCCCTTGAGCAGGACCGCCGCCAGCGCTGGCGACAGGGTCAGCGAGTTGAACGCCGAGATCACCGTGGAGATCGCGATGGTCAGGGCGAACTGGCGGTAGAACTGCCCGGTAAGGCCGGAGATGAACGCGGTCGGGATGAACACCGCGCAGAGCACCAGCGCCGTGGCGATGATCGGCCCGGTCACCTCGCGCATGGCACGCTTGGTGGCTTCCACCGGCTTGAGGCCGAGGCCGATGTTGCGCTCGACGTTCTCCACCACCACGATGGCGTCGTCCACCACGATGCCGATGGCCAGCACCAGGCCGAACAGCGACAGCGCGTTGAGCGAGAAGCCGAGCATGTGCATCACCGCGAAGGTGCCGATCAGCGACACCGGCACCGCGGCCAGCGGGATGATCGAGGCGCGCCAGGTCTGCAGGAACAGGATCACCACCAGCACCACCAGCACCAGGGCTTCGAACAGGGTGTGCACCACCGCCTCGATGGAGCCGCGGACGAAGATGGTCGGGTCGTAGACGATGGAGTAGTCCATGCCTTGCGGGAAGCTGTGCTTCAGCTCGGCCATCTTCTCCCGCACCAGGTTGGAGATCTCGATGGCGTTCGAGCCGGGACGCTGGAAGATCGGGATCGCCACCGCCGGCTTGTTGTTCAGCAGCGAGCGCAGGGCGTACTGGTTGGAGCCCAGCTCGACCCGGGCGATGTCGCGCAGACGGGTGATCTCGCCGTTGGCGCCGGCGCGGATGATGATGTTCTCGAACTCTTCCTCGGTGACCAGGCGACCCTGGGTGTTGATCGACAACTGGAAGCTGGTATCGCTCGGCGCCGGCGGCGCGCCCAGGGTGCCGGCGGCGACCTGGCGGTTCTGCTCGCGGATGGCGTTGACCACGTCGGTGGCGGTGAGGTTGCGCGAGGCGACCTTGTTCGGGTCCAGCCAGACGCGCAGCGAATAGTCGCCGAGGCCGAACAACTGGACGTCGCCGACGCCGTCGAGGCGGGCCAGTTCGTCCTTCACGTTGAGCACCGCGTAGTTCGACAGGTAGAGCATGTCGTAGCGGTTATCCGGCGAGGTCAGGTGCACGACCATGGTCAGGTCGGGCGAGGCCTTGTCGACGGTGATGCCGAGCCGGGTCACTTCTTCCGGGAGCTTCGGCTCGGTCCGGGTGACGCGGTTCTGCACCTGCACCTGGGCGTTGTCCAGGTCGGTGCCGAGGGCGAAGGTGATGGTCAGGGTCAGCTTGCCGTCGGAGGTCGACTGGGAGGACATGTAGAGCATGTTCTCCACCCCGGTGATCGCCTGTTCCAAGGGAGAGGCGACGGTCTCGCCGATGACTTTCGGGTTGGCGCCGGGGAAGTTGGCGCGGACCACGACGGTCGGCGGCACCACTTCCGGGTATTCGCTGATGGGTAGCTGGAACAGGGAGATCGCGCCGCCAATCAGGATCAGCAGCGACAGCACCGCGGCGAAGATCGGCCGCTGGATGAAGAATTGGGAGAAATTCATCGGTTCTTCCTATCGCCGCGCTCAGCCGCGCGGCTCGTTGCGAGTGGCGTTGTCCTTGGACGCCGCCACCTTCGGTGGTTCGCTGTCGCCGACCGACTGCCGCAGGCGCGCGAGGGTGGCCAGGGTGTCGGCGCTGGCCATCTCGACCTTCTGCGGATCCACCTGCATGCCCGGGCGGACCCGCTGCAGGCCATTCACGACGATCCGGTCGCCCTTGCTCAGGCCGCTGCGGACGATGCGCAGGCCCTCCAGCTTCGGTCCCATCTCGACGGTGCGGTAGACGGTCTTGTTGTCGCCATCCAGGACCAGCACGAACTTCTTGCCCAGGTCGGTGCCGACCGCTTCGTCCTTGATCAGGGTGGCGGCGTAGGTCTTGCTGCCGACCAGCTTCAGGCGCACGTAGAGGCCCGGGGTGAACTCGCCCTTGGCGTTGTCGAACACGGCGCGGCCGCGGATGGTGCCGGTACGCGGGTTGACCTGGTTGTCGAGGAAGTCCAGCCGGCCCAGGTGCGGGTTGCCGTCCTCGCTGCTCAGGCCGAGGTACACCGGGCTCTCGCTGCGCGTGTCGCGACCGGCCTGGCGGGCCAGCTCGACGTACTTGAGGAACACGCGCTCGTCGGCGTCGAAGTAGGCGTAGACCTTGTCGGTGCTGACCAGGGTGGTGAGCAGGGTCTCCCCGGAGTTGACCAGGTTGCCGGCGGTGACCTCGGCGCGGCTGACGCGACCATCGATCGGCGCGGTGATCCGGGTGAAGCTCAGGTTCAGGCGTGCCGCGTCCAGTTGCGCCTGGGTCGCGGCGACCGCCGCCTTGGCTTCCTGGGCGGCGGTGGTGCGGGCGTCGGCGAGTTCCGCGGAGATCGCGTTGCTGGCGCGCAGGCGTTCGCCGCGCTGGGCTTCGTTGACGCTCCGCGCCTGGGCCGCGCGGGCCTGTTGCAGCTGGGCTTCGAGGCGCTTGACCTCGGCCTCGAACGGGCGCGGGTCGATCTGGAACAGCAGGTCGCCTTTCTTCACCAGGGCGCCTTCATGGAAGGCCACGCGGTCGATGTAGCCCGATACCCGCGGGCGCAGCTCCACCGATTCCGGGGCTTCCAGGCGGCCGGTGAATTCGTCCCACTCGTTCAGCGGTTGTTCGATGACTTCGGCGACGCTGACCTTGGGCGCCGCCATGCCTTGGGTGGTTTCCGGGGCCTTGCCGCAGGCGCTCAGGACCAGTACGGCCGCGAGTGCGAGGGGGTAGCGCCAGGAGAAGTGGGATGACTGTTCCATGCTTGACTCCGCCAGTCGGTTTTTCGGGATTGGCGAAGTCTGCGGGCTGCTCCGGCAGGGAACTAATCGAACGATGAGATTTTGATTATCACGAACAGTGATACATGGTTTTTCGTTTTCTGTAACAGTCGATGGTTATGGACAGTGCTTTCGATGGAATAAGCCACAGGCTCGCGGTGCGCGATCGATTTCCCCGTTGCGACGCCTCGTGCAGGTAGCCGCCGGAGGGCTCAGAGACTGTCCGGATCGCCGATGAACATGCTGATCCGCGAGCGCAGCCAGCGTTCCGCCGGGTCGTTGTCCTGGGCGCCGCGCCAGGCCATCGACAGTTCGAAGGCGCGGGTCTCGAACGGCGGGTCCTCGGCGCGCAGGCCGCCGGCGGCGATCAGCGCCTGGGCGGCGTAGTCGGGCACGGTGGCGATGATGTCGGTGCCGGCGAGGAGGGTGCCGAGGCCGTTGAACTGCGGCACCGCCAGGACCACCTTGCGCTTGCGGCCGAATTTCTCCAGTTCCTCGTCGACGAAGCCGCTGAGGTCGCCGGCGAAGGACACCAGCGCGTGCGGTCGCGCGCAGTAGTCGTCGAGGGTCAGCTGGCCGGGCGCGGAGTCGGCGCGGAGGATCTTCGGCTTGCTGCGGCGCACGGTCTTGCGCTTGGCGTTGGCCGGCAGTTCGTCGGTGTAGCTGACGCCCACCGAGATCTCCCCCGAGGCCAGCAGGTTCGGCATCAATAGATAGTTGGCGCGGCGCACGACGAGGACGATCCCCGGCGCCTCTGCGCGCAGGCGGCGGAGCAGGGGCGGCAGCAGGCCGAACTCGACGTCGTCGGAAAGGCCGATGCGGAACACCGCGGTGCTGGTCGCCGGATCGAACTCGCTGGCGCGACTCATGGCGGTGGAGATGGAATCCAGCGCCGGCGACAGGTGGGCGAAGATTTCCTGGGCTCGCGCGGTGGGCTCCATGCTGCGTCCGGTACGGACGAACAGCGGGTCGTCGAACAGCGTGCGCAGGCGCGACAGCGCGGCGCTGATGGCCGGCTGGCCGAGGAACAGTTTCTCTGCGGCGCGGGTCACGCTGCGTTCGTGCATCAGAGTCTCGAACACGATCAGCAGGTTCAGATCGACGCGGCGCAGGTCGTTTCGGTTCATGGCGTTCCTCGTTTCCAGGGGCTAGAGGCTGCAACCGCGGGGGCTCGCCGTCAAGCCTTGCGTGCGAGACGGGGCGGGGCCTGGCGAGGTGCCGGAGGGGCATAGGATCACTGACAGGCATAGCCATTATCAATAACGACGGGTGGTTTTGTCAGGCATGGGCGGATACAGTCACAACCCATGAGGTTATTCACCCCGTGATGCACTGCAGAGGTTTGCGATGTCCCGAGTGATCCGTTTTCATCAGTTTGGCCCGCCAGAGGTCCTCAAATGCGAAGAGCTGCCGACCCCGGCGCCGGCCGCAGGGGAAGTCCTGGTGCGTGTCCAGGCGATCGGCGTGAGCTGGAAGGATGTGCTCTGGCGTCAGAACCTGGCCCCGGAGCAGGCTGCGCTGCCGTCCGGTCTCGGCTTCGAGCTGGCCGGCGAGGTGCTGGCGGCCGGCGCCGGCGTCGGCGACCTGCCGCTGGGTTCCCGCGTGGCCAGTTTCCCCGCCCATACCCCCGATCATTATCCGGCCTATGGCGACGTGGTGCTGATGCCACGCGCGGCCCTGGCGGTCTACCCCGAGGTACTCACCCCGGTGGAGGCCAGCGTCTACTACACCGGCCTGCTGGTGGCCTATTTCGGCCTGGTCGACCTGGCCGGGTTGAAGGCCGGGCAGACCGTGCTGATCACCGAGGCGGCGCGCATGTACGGACCGGTCTCGATCCAGTTGGCCAAGGCTCTCGGCGCGCGGGTGATCGCTTCCACCAAGTCCGCCGAGGAGCGCGAGTTCCTCCGCGAGCAGGGCGCCGACAAGGTGGTGGTGACCGACGAGCAGGACCTGGTCCTGGAAGTCGAGCGCTTCACCGAGGGCAAGGGCGTCAATGTCATCCTCGACGAATTGGGCGGCCCGCAGATGACCCTGCTCGGCGATGTCTCCGCCACCCGCGGCAAGCTGGTGCTGTATGGCTGCAACGGCGGCAACGAGTCGGCGTTCCCGGCCTGCGCCGCGTTCAAGAAGCACCTGCAGTTCTACCGCCACTGCCTGATGGATTTCACCGGTCATCCGGAGATGGGCCTGGAACGCAACGACGAGTCGGTGAGCAAGGCCCTCGCGCACATCGAGCAACTGACCCGCGATCGCCTGCTCAAACCGGTGGTCGACCGGGTATTCGAGTTCGACCAGGTGGTCGAGGCGCATCGCTACATGGAAACCTGTCCGAAGCGTGGCCGGGTGGTGATCCACGTCGCCGATTGAGGACCACCCGCAGCGAAAGAGCCCGGCCATCGAGCCGGGCTTTTTCGTGGGGGGCAGAGGTCTCTGGGCTCTGGTCGCCAGCGCGTTAGGAGAGCAAAGGGACAGTTCGACTCTTCTTGAAAATATCTGTAATCCGGCTTCAGATCATTTGAAGCCCCAAGCGACCGAGGCTCGCCGCCAGTCGCAGGCGCGAGGTCTGCCAGTTGC
>NZ_KV812699.1:0-495 GCF_001813485.1 Pseudomonas sp. HMSC067G02 | reverse complement strand
TAGCGGCGGGCGCGTTCCAGCCAGTTGCGCAGCACCTCCATGGGGTTCGCCGGCGGCGCCTCGAACTCCGGGAAAGGGGCTTCGATGGTCCCGGTGAGGGACTCGGAAATGTTCGCGTTGACGCCCATCATGGCGTTCCTCCGTTCTGCCCGTTCACAGGTAGGCCCGGCCTTCGGCGAAGGCCGCGCCGTTGCCCGACACTTCCACCGCCGAGACCCGCTCGCCGGCGCCCTCGGCGCGGGCGTACA
Source organism: Pseudomonas sp. HMSC067G02 (assembly GCF_001813485.1). Classification (NCBI taxonomy): domain Bacteria; kingdom Pseudomonadati; phylum Pseudomonadota; class Gammaproteobacteria; order Pseudomonadales; family Pseudomonadaceae; genus Pseudomonas; species Pseudomonas sp. HMSC067G02. The sequence continues at coordinate 247 of NZ_KV812699.1, read as the reverse complement.
TGCGCGACGGCCGGCCGATCTCGACGCCCTGGAGGATCTCGATCTGCTGCCCGTAGGGGATCTGCCGGTGGCGCGCCAGGTGGATCGCCAGCGGCCCGGCGGCGGAGCCGGTGGCGGCGTCCTCGACCACGCCGTAGGCCGGCGAGAACATGCGGCTGCGCCAGTGCCGCCCGGCGCCGGCGAAGCAGTTCACCGCAAGGTCCGGGAAGTCGCACAGCGCGCGGTGGTCGGGGTGCAGCGCGGACAG